>PKER01000013.1 GCA_002919115.1 bacterium | reverse complement strand
CGTCGCCCGCGCCGAGCAGGTCGGGCCCGAACCACAGCACGGCGACGAGCACTGCCCCCACCGCCACCGGCCACGCCCGCAGGCGCCCCGCGCGCGCCTCACGCCACGCGTAGCCCGCGGCGAACGGCCACGCCTCCGGGCGGATCAGGCAGACGAGCCAACCCAGGCTCGCGGCGAGGACGGGCCTGCGCGCGAGCGCGGCGAGCACGGCGGCGAGGACGAGGGTCACGAGCAGCGGCTCGGAGAGCCCGCCCGCGAACTGCCGCGCCCACGGCGTGAACGAGTCGTGCAGAAGCAGCGTGCCCACCGCGGCGAGGCCCGCCGCCCACGCGGCGCGGCGGCCCCGCGACCCCTCGAGCCGCCAGGCGAGCACGCCGGCGAGCGGGGCCACCGCGAGCCAGCCCCAGCGCGCGATGAAAAGCCACAATTGCGGCGCGACCTCGCCCGCCCACGCGAACGGCACCGAGACCAGCACGGGCAGCGGCTTCCACGACGGGCCAGCCGAGGTGTCCAGGTCCAAGTGGCCGAGCTCGCGCGCCCAGACCAGCCAGCCCCAGGGGTCGAACACCGGCGCGAACGGCGCCAGCAGGCTGACCGCGGCGAGCCCCGCGAGCGCGACAGCCGCGAGCGCGAAGGGCCTAGCGGAGCGCCCGCCGGGACGCCCGCGGGCGGCGGCCGGACCGCTCGCAACCCTTTTGCTCAGCGTAGAATTCGGCATCCCTAATGGCCCTTCGGCATCTTCTCACCGCGCTGTGCGGGATCGGAGCCTGCCTGACGCTAGCCGCCTGTGGCGCATCGACCTCCGGAAGCGGCGGCGGTCCCCCCGAGCCTGAGGAAAAGGGCATCACGCTGTACTCGGGCCGGATCGCGGCCGCGATCGGCGGCGCGGTCGACGCCTACGAGGCCGAGGTCAACAAGGACGTGCAGGTGCGCTTCGCCGACACCGCCGACCTCGCCGCGACGATCGTCGAGGAGGGCGACGCCTCGCCCGCCGACGTCTTCTTCGCGCAGGAGCCCGGCGCGCTGAGCGCGCTCGCCGACCGGGGCCTGCTCGCCAAGCTCCCCGACGACATCCTGCGCCGGGTCCCGCCCCAGTACCGCGACCCGCAGGGCCGCTGGGTCGGGGTCACCGGGCGCGCCCGGGTGATCGGCTACTCCAAGGAGAACGTCGACCCATCCGAGCTGCCCGACTCGCCGCTCGAGCTGACCGAGCCCAAGTGGCGCGGGCGCGTGGGCTGGGGGCCGCAGACCGGGTCGCTGCAGGAGTACGTGACGGCGCTGCGCCTCGAGTACGGCGACGAGCGCACCCGCGAGTGGCTGGAGGGCATGGTCGCCAACGACGCGCAGGCCTACCCGAACAACGTCGCGATCCGCGACGCGATCGCCGCGGGCGAGATCGACGTCGGCCTGCTCAACCACTACTACATCGCCCAGGCCGTGGCCGCCGAGGGCGAGGACTACCCCGTCGGCGTCCACTTCCCACCGGAGGGGCTCGGCTCGCTCGTGCTGATCGCCGGCGCCGCCGTGCTGGAGTCGAGCGACCGCAAGGAGGAGGCGTTCGACTTCGTGCGCTCGCTGCTCTCCGAGGAGACGCAGACCTTCTTCACGCGCAGCTCCAAGGAGTACCCGCTCGCCAAGGGAGTCGAGCCCGACCCGTCGCTCGAGGTGCCGCTCAAGGACATCCCGTCCCCGCCCGGCAACCGCACCGACGTCTCGGAGCTGCAGGCGACGATCGAGCTCATGGAAGAGGCGGGGGCGCTCTGACCCATGGTCGGAGCGCTGCTCGGCCGGCAGCGCCCGCCCACAGCGCTCCTCGTCGCGGGCGTGGTCGTGGGCCTCGGCGCCGTGCTGCCCGCCGCCTACCTGTTCGTCGTCGTGGGCGGCGATCTGGGCGCGGCGCTGGATGAGGCCCTTGCCGCCGACACCGCGCTCGTCGTCCTGCGCAGCCTCGGGCTGACCGCGGCGGTCTGCCTCACCGCGATCGCGATCGCGCTGCCGCTCGCCTGGCTCACGAGCCGCACCGACCTCCCGGGCCGTCGGGTCTGGGCGACGCTCGCCGCCCTGCCGCTCGTCATCCCCAGCTACGTCGGCGCGTACCTGATCATCGCCGCCCTCGGCCCGAACGGCATGCTCCAGGACCTCCTCGGAGTCGAGCGGCTGCCCTCCATCTACGGCTTCCCGGGCGCCTGGCTAGCCCTCTCGCTCTTCACCTTCCCGCTCGTCCTGCTCCCCGTCCGCTCGACCCTGCAGCGGCTGGACCCGCAGCTCGAGGAGGCGGCCCGCTCGATGGGCCGCACGCCCGCCGAGACCTTCCGGACGGTTGTCCTGCCGCAGCTTCGGCCCGCGCTCGCCGCGGGCAGCGTGCTCGTCGCCCTCTACGTGATGAGCGACTTCGGCGCGGTCTCGATCATGCGCTTCGAGTCGTTCACGACCGAGATCTACGTCCAGTACCGCTCCTCGTTCGACCGCACCGGCGCGGCCAGCCTCGCGGCGGTGCTCGTCCTGCTGATGCTGGTCCTGATCTGGCTGAACGGCCGGGTCCACCGCCGGCAGGCCCTCTACCGCTCCACGCCCGGCACCGCGCGCCCGGCGCGCCCCTACCCGCTCGGCCGGTGGCGCTGGCCTGCGCTCGCCTTCTGCGCCGCGGTGGTGCTCGCGGGTCTCGCGCTGCCCGTCGGCGTGCTGGTCTACTGGGCGTCGAAGGGGATCAGCGCGGGTGCCATGTCCAGCGAGCTCGTCGGCGCGCTCGCGTTCAACTCGCTGATGACGGGCGCGCTCGCTGCGGTCGCGGGCGGGATCGCCGCGGTGATCGTCGCCGTGCTCGCCGCGCGCTACCCCAATCCGCTGAGCCGCTGGATCGAGCGCTGCGGGCACGCGGGCTACGCGCTGCCGGGCGTGGTCGTCGCGCTCGGCCTCGTCTACTTCGCGACGCGCGCGGCGCCCGCGATCTACCAGACGGTCGGCCTGCTGGTCTTCGCGCTCACCGTCCACTACCTGCCGCTCGCGATCGGCCCGATCGCGACGGCGCTCGGGCAGGTCTCGCCCCGGGTCGAGGAGGCCGCCCGCAACCTCGGGCGCTCGCAGCTCACGGTGTTCCGGACGATCACCGCGCCGCTCGCGCGCGGCGGCGTGTTCGCCGGCGCCGCGCTCGTCTTCCTGCACGCGATCAAGGAGCTCCCTGCCACACTGATCTTGGCCCCAACAGGCTTCGAGACATTGGCGACCGAGATCTGGGAACAGACGACGTTCGGGTTCTACGAGGCGAGCGCGATCCCGGCCCTCGTCCTCGTCGCGATCGCGGCGCCGCCCCTGTACCTGCTGAGCGAGCGGGGCACGGTGACGGCGTGAGCGCGGCGACCGGCGAGACGCTCGCGGTCCGCGGGCTGCGCAAGAGCTTCGGCCCGGTCCGGGCCGTGGACGGCGCGGACTTCGACGTGCCCGCCGGGACGATCTGCGCGCTGCTCGGGCCGAGCGGCTGCGGCAAGACCACGACGCTGCGGCTGATCGCCGGGCTCGAGCGCGCCGACGCGGGCACGATCTCGCTCGGCGACCGGGAGCTCAACGGCCCCGGGACGTTCGTCCCGCCGGAGCGGCGGCGCATCGGCATGGTCTTCCAGGACTACGCGCTCTTCCCGCACATGGACGTGGCCGGCAACGTGGGCTACGGCCTCGGCCGCAACCCCGATCCCGAGCGCGTGCGCGAGACGCTCGCGCTCGTCGGGCTCGAGGCGGAAGCCCGCCGGCCCGTGCACGAGCTCTCCGGCGGCCAGCAGCAACGGGTCGCGCTCGCCCGCGCGCTCGCACCCACCCCCGACCTCGTCCTGCTCGACGAGCCCTTCTCGAACCTCGACGCCTCGATGCGCGAGCGGCTGCGCGAGGAGGTGCGCGCGATCCTCGCCGACTCCGGCGTGACCGCGCTCTTCGTCACGCACGACCAGGAGGAGGCGCTCTCGATCGCCGACCGCGTCGCGGTCATGCGCGAGGGGCGGATCGAGCAGGTCGGCACGCCCGAGGAGATCTACTCGCGCCCGGCGACGCGCTGGATGGCGGAGTTCATCGGCGAGATCGAGGTGCTGCCCGGCGAGGCGAGCGGGGGCCGCGCGCGGTGCGTGCTCGGCACGCTGCCCGCCGACAGCGGCGTCGAGGGCCCGGTGGACGTGCTCGTGCGCCCCGAGTCGGTCGCAATCGGGCTGCACGGCCCGCAGGGGTCGCCGACGGCCACCGTCGTCTCGCGCAAGTTCTACGGCCACGACCAGCTGCTCGAGCTCGAGCTGAGCACGGGCGAGCGCCTGCGCTCGCGCCGCCTCGGCTTCCCCCAGTGGCACCCCGGCGACCGGGTCCAGGTGTGGATCGAGGGCCCGGCCGACGTGCTCGCGCGCGACGGGGGATAGGCACACCCCCACTGCACGCAGCTGCGCGCACTCCGCGATCCGGCCCATCCACCGGCCCGCCCGCGTGCACCGGCCCGCCGAGTGTGCGAAAACGTTGCAATGAGCAACGGGAACGCACGGTCGGCGGAGGGCGCGCCGGAAGACGCGCGCTACGTGTGGCGCGAGCCGGTGCGCGGCGCCTACCCGCCGCTCGGCGTCATGCGCCTGGCGGGGATCGAGCGCCTGCGGCTGTGGCTGCAGCACGGTCCGCATCCCCCGCTCACGCACCTCACCGGGGCCCGCCTCACCGGGGCCGGCGACGGCACGGCCGAGGCCGCGATGCCCGCGTCGCCGTGGCTGGTCAACTCGGCGGGCGTGATCGGCGGCGGCACGCTCGCGATCCTCGCGGACATCGTCTTCAGCTGCGCCGCCGAGACCCAGCTGCCGCCGGCGATCCCCTACACCACGGCCGAGCTCTCGCTCACCTTCCTGCGGCCCACGCCGCTCGGCGCGGAGCTCCACGCCCACGGGCAGGCGATCCACGTGGGCCACACGGTCGGGCTCTCCGAGGCCTTCGTGCTCGGGCCGGGCGACCGGCTGATCGCGCACGGCACCTCGCGCCTCGCGCTCCTGCCCGAGCTCGACGAGCTGCCGGAAGCCCCGGCTGAGCCCGAACCGGACCGGGACCCCGGCGCGTTCGAGCCGATGACGAGCCTCCCGGCCGCCGGGGAGCCGATCGGCCAGTCGCAGTGGGGATCGCGAAGCGGCGCGGACGTGCTCGCCGGCCAGATCAGCGGCTCCCTTCCCTCTCCCCCGCTCCACTACCTGACCGGGCTCACGCTCCGCGAGGCGGCGGACGGGCGGGCGACCATGACCCTCCCGGCCTCCGAGTGGCTCGCGAGCCCGACGGGGCTCCTTCAGGGGGGCGTGATCGCGATGCACGCTGACACGACGATGCAGTCCGCGGTCGTCTCGCTCGCGCCCGCCGGCACGGCGGTCGCCGGCCTCGACCTCAAGGTGAACTACCTGCGGCCGGGGATCGCCGACGGCCGGGAGCTCACGGCGCGGGCGGAGGTCGTCCACGCGGGCCGGACGCTCGCGATCACGCGCGCCGAGGTGCGGAACGCCGACGACAAGCCGATCGCGCTCGCCACGGGCAGCTCGATCTTCCTCCCCGGCCGCCCGGCGGCCCTCGACGACCGCGAGTTCCCCGGCGAGGCCGGGTAGGCGGCCCCGGCCGACTCAGGGTGGACGTCACCGGGGACCCGGAGCCGAACGGACGCACCAAGCTGCGCCGCTCGCCGCGCGGGGCCGTGCTCGCCGCCGACGAGACGGCCGCCCGCGCCACGATCCTCCGCAAGCCGGACACCGGCGCATTCGAGCGCGGCGCCAAGCGCAAGCGCGTCTCACTCGGCTTCGGCCTCGGCCCCGTAGTCGATCACGAGCGGGCCGTCGCCGAAGGC
>PKER01000297.1 GCA_002919115.1 bacterium | reverse complement strand
CCGCGGCCGAGGCGCCCGGCGACCAGCGGCGCGTCGTGCTGCGTCGGGTGCGGATCGCGCGCTGAGCCGAAGGGCGCCGCGCCCACCCCGGCCGAGCGTGCAGCTGCGTTGCTACTCGCGACGTTCCTGCGCGGTCGGCGGGCGGGCGGAGAGTGGGCGAGAGGGGTGTGTAGGCGGCTCAGGCCGCGGCACGTGAGCGCTTGAGCGCGAGCTCGACGATCCGGTCGCAGAGCTCCTCGAAGGGCAGGCCGCCCGCCTCGGCGGCCATCGGGAGGAGCGAGGTGTCGGTGAGGCCCGGGACGGCGTTCACCTCGAGCACCTGCGGGCCGTCGTCGCCCAGGATGAGGTCGACGCGCGCGAACCCCTCGCAGCCGATCGCGCGCCAGGTGGCCACGGCCGCGTCGCGCACGGCGGCCGCGACGTCGGGCTCGAGCTGGGCGGGGCAGATGAACTCGGTGCGGCCGATCTCGTAGCGCGCGTCGTAGGAGTAGAGGTCCTCGTCGCGAGGGCGCACCTCGACGATCGGCAGGGGGTTGCCGTCGAGCACGCTCACCGCGAGCTCGCGGCCGCGGACGTGGCGCTCCAGCATCACCCGGTCGTCGTAGGAGAGAGCGGAGACGATCGCGCGCGGGACCTCGTCCCGGCTGGCAGCGAACCGCACGCCGAGCGAGGAGCCGCCGCGCGCTGGCTTCACCACGAGCGGGAAGCCGAGCAGCGCCTCGATCTCCTCCAGGGCGTCGGCGGCGCCGAGCTGGCTGAAGGCGGTCTGGCTGAACGAGACCCACTCGGGCGTGGGCACGCCGGCCGCGCGCATGATCTCCTTGGCGGCGGGCTTGTCCATCGCCCGGCGGCAGGCCGCGACGCCGGGGCCCGTGTAGGGGATGCCGATGATCTCGAGCAGCTCCTGGACGGTGCCGTCCTCGCCGTCGGCTCCGTGCAGGGCGATGAAGGCGACGTCCGGCCGCGCGTGCTTGAGCCGGCGGACGAGATCGTCACCCGCGTCGACCGGGACGACCTCGTGCCCGAGCGACTCGAGCGCGTCCTCGACGCGCGCGCCCGAGCGCAGCGACACCTGGCGCTCCAGCGAACGCCCGCCTTTGAGCACCGCGACCTTCATCGCGACCCGGGCCGGCGCCGCATGGGGACGACCTCGCCGCCCGGCCCGCTCTCCTCGCGCGGCGCGGGCTCGGCGTCGCGGTTGAGCGCGCCGTAGAGCTCGACCTGCTCGGCGATGACTCGGCCGATCCGCCGGATGCCCTCGCGGATCTCGTCCTCGTTCGCAGCCGAGAAGTTGAGCCGCATCGAGCTCTGCCCGCGCCCGTCGACGAACGCGCCGGCGCCGGGCACGAACGCGACGTTGTCGCGCAGCGCGCGGGCGAGCAGGTCGGTGGTGTCGATGTAGCTCGGCAGCGTGGCCCAGAGGAACAGGCCGCCCTCGGGCCGCGACCACGTCGCCTCGGTGGGGAAGTGCCGCTCGAGCGCGTCCAGCATCACGTCGCGGCGGGAGCGGTAGACGCCGCGCAGCGACTCGATGTAAGCCATCCACCGGCCCTCGGCGAAGTACTCGTCCACGAAGTACTGGCTGAGCGTCGACGTGCAGAGGTCCGAGGACTGCTTGCCGAGCACGACCTTCTCCATCACCGGCGGCGGCGCGCACAGCCAGCCGAGGCGGATCCCGGGGGAGAGGATCTTCGAGAACGTGCCGAGGTAGATGACGAAGTCGCCGCCGTCGAGCTTGTAGAGCGTGTCCTCCGGCTCGCCCTCGTAGCGCAAGAGTCCATAGGGGTTGTCCTCGACGACGAGCAGCTCGCGCTCGCGCGCGATCTCGACCAGGCGCCGCCGCCGCTCGTCCGACAAGGTGACCCCGGCCGGGTTCTGGAAGGAGGGCACGGTGTAGATGAACTTCGGCCGCCGCCCCTCCGCGTGCAGGCGGTCGAGGAGCTCCTCGAGCAGGTCGACGCGCATGCCGTCCTCGTCGACCTCGACCTGCAGCGTCTGCGCCTCGTACGCGTAGAGCGTGGGGAGCACGCCCGGGTAGGTGGGGCCCTCGGCGATCACCACGTCGCCGGGGTTGACGAGGGTCTTGGTGATCAGGTCGAGTGCCTGCTGCCCGCCGGTCGTGACGATGATGTCGTCGGGATCTGGGTTCATGCCCTCGGCGCCCATGACCTCGCGGATGCACTCCTTCGTGCGGGCGAAGCCCTCGGTGGGCCCGTACTGGAGCGCCTGGGCCGCGGACTCCTGGGCGATGCGCGTCATCTGCGCGGCGAACGAGTCGCTGGGGAAGGTGGAGGTGTCGGGCAGCCCGCCGGCGAGCGAGATCACCTCCGGCCGGGCGGTGATCTCCATCATGTCCCGCATCGCCGAGGAGCGCATGACCTTGGTGCGGTCGGCGAACAGCCCCGCGTAGCGCTCGAGGTCGCGCGCGGTGGTGTGCGCGCGCCGCTGCCGGGCTGGGGTCTGCGGGCGCTGCGCGGGCGCGGACTCGTGTTCGGGCCGCTCGGTCACGCGCCAAGTTTGGCGGAACCGCCCGCTGTACGCGACGCCGCCGGCTAGCGGCGCACGACGCGTCCCCGCCAGACGGCCGGGGCGCTCACGTTCCCGGTCAGGTCCGTCGCGCGCACGCGGATCGTGTGCAGGGCGCCCTTGCGGCGCTTGGCCTTGAGCTTGAACCGCGCGCCGGACTCGCACGGCCTCCACGGCCGCTTGTCCAGCTTGCACTCGAAGTCCGAGAGCTCGTCCGCGGTGAAGGTGACGCGCACCTTCTTGAAGCGCTTGCGCTTGCCCACGACGAAGCGCTTGGCGCGCGGGCCGGTGATCGTGACCGTCGGCGTCGCGTCGAACTCGTGCGCGCCGATGTCGATCCGGCCCCCCTGCACGCGCGGGTTGCCGTAGACGTCGAGGCGGTAGGCACCGTCGCCGCGCCCCTGGTCGATCGAGGGCGAGCCTGGCGCCTGCCTCAGGTCCAGGTTGGCCAGGTCGGTGAACAGGGCGTGCCCGGTGACGCTCTCGGCGTCGTCGACGTCGTACAGCTCGCCCGAGAGGAGGATCGGCTTCTCGTAGAGCGTGTTGGGGACCTCGAGCTCAAGGCCGGTGGGCCCGCTGTTGTGCACGCCGATGTCGACGGTGTGCCCATGCGCGATCACGTTCTCGAGCACGACGTGCGACTCGCACGCGCTCGAGGCCTGGACGCGCACGCCGTAGGTGTTGTCCTCGGCGTGGTGGACGGCGACGGCGGTCACGTTGGTGATCTCGGCCGTCGCGCCCTCCGAGTCGGTGCAGTCGTGGTCGACGAGGAGCGCGGTCGCGCCCCAGGCGAGCGAGAAGCAAATCGAGTCGCGCATGACGCCGGAGTTGCCGACCACGCAGGGCAGGTTCGAGGCCGTGGCGATCCCGAGCACCTCGACGCGCTCGACGTGATCGACCCGGTTGACGCCCGGGACGTCCTGGTGGCCGTGGACGACGATCACGTCGTAGAGCGCCTCGCCGGAGGACGCGCTGCCGTCAAACCCGGGCGTGTCGACGACCGGGCGCTCCTCGCCGATCCCGCCCTCGACGATCACCCCGCTCGGGATCGTGATCGTGTCGGGGTCGGTGTCGTAGTAGCCCGGCAGCACGCGCACGATGTCGCCGGACTCGGCCCCCTCGACGGCGGTGATGATCTCGCAGGGGTCGGCTTCAGTGCACTGCCCGGAGGCGGAGCCGTCGGGAGCCGCGAAGCGCACGTCGGCCTGAGCGCTCGCGGCAAGGCAGAGCGCCGCGGCGACCGCGACAACCCCCGAGCTCCCTACTCTCCGCATCCAAGCCCGCATCCTGGCGGCGCGGAAGATTAGCCCAGCCCGCGATGGGCCGCCAGCCTACTCGACGAACGTCCTACTCGCGCGATCGACTCTCCGCGTCCGGGATCGCCGCCCGCGCGCTCGTCATCGGGGTTTCCAGTCCCGGAGGCGAGGACGGTCGATCACGCGGGCGCGGTGCCGCTCACCGACCACGTCGACGCCGCGGCGACCACGCCGTCGGGACCTTCGAACTCGGCCAGGGCCTCGCGCACGGCGGCCTCGATCCGCGGGCGCATCTCGTCGATCCGCTCGCCCCACAGCCGCACGACCTCGGCGGCGGGCCCGATCGACATCACGTAGTCGACCGCCGCGTCGAGGTCGCTGCCGATCCGGATGGGCTCGTCGCAGCGGTGCAGCGAGACGCCCTCGAAGCCGGCGAGGCGCATGACGTCCGTGACGGTGTCGGCGTCCGCCATCGAGAAGGGGCCTGGGCCGCAGGTCGGCTCGTCGTGCTCCTCGGGCTTGTCGGCGAACCGCTTCACGACCACCTCGGCGCGGTGCAGCCAGTCGTTGTCGAGCTTGCGCCGCCAGACGACCATGTTGAGGCGGGCCCCGGGCGCGAGCGCGGACCGCACGTTGCGCAGCGCCGCCACGGGGTTGGCGAAGAACATCGTCCCGCAGCGGGCGAACGCGTAGTCGAACGGCCCCTCGAACGGGTGCGTCTGGGCGTCGCCGTCGACGTACTCGACGTTGGCGATCCCCAAGTGCGCGGCCTCCGCGCGCGCCAGCCCGATCATCCGCTCGGCCACGTCGATGCCGAGCACCGACCCCTCCGGGCCGACGAGCTCGGCGAGCCGCAGCGTCGTCTCGCCCAGCCCGCAGCCGATGTCGAGCACGCGGCCGCCCGCCGGGGGCGGGAAATGCGCGAGCGCCGCCTCGCCGTGGGCGACGAGCGCACCCGCGACCACCTCGCGGAACCTGACCCAGCGCTCGTACAGGGGGCCGTTCCAGGCCTCGTAGGCCTCGACGTTCTCGGGGGCGATCTCCGCGATGGTGCGGCGAGCCTCCCACGCGGGCGCGGCCTGCGCAAGCGATCCGGGTAGCGGAGGGTGGTGGTCTCCGTGCCCAACCTGCGCGCCGCGGTCACCGTCGCCTTCGCCCTGAACGGGTTCTTGTTCGGCTCGCTCATGGCCCGCGTGCCCGCGATCAAGGCGGACCTCGGCCTCGGCGAGGGCGAGCTCGGCCTCGCCCTGCTGTGCTCGTCGCTGGGCCTCGTCGTCTCGCAGCCGCTCGCGGGAGCGGCCGCGGCGCGGTTCGGGAGCCGCCCGGTCGCCGCGGTGGGCGTCTGCCTCTACGGAGGGCTCCTCGCGACGCCGGCGCTCGCCCCGGGCCTCGGCTGGCTGATGGCGGCCTTCGCGGCGCTCGGCCTGGGCTCGGGCTTCCTCGACGTGGCGATGAACGCTCAGGGGGTGCAGGCCGAGCACCGCCACGAGCGCGCGATCTTCAGCTCCTTCCACGCCGCCTTCAGCTTCGGGGCGATGGCGGGCGCGGGAGTGGCGGGCGTGGCGGCGGCCCTAGGCGTCGCTCCCAGCGCGCACCTGGCGGTCGTCGGCGCCACGGCCGTCGCGGTGGGGCTCGCCGCGACGGCGCGGATGCTGCCGGCTCACGTCGACGCGCGTGCCGCCGGCAGGCTGTTCGCGCGGCCGACGGGCGTGCTGGTCGCGTTCGCGGCGATCGGCTTCTTCGCCCTCCTCGTCGAGGGCTCGGCGTCGGACTGGAGCGCGGTGCTGCTCGCGGAGTGGCGCGACGCCTCGCAGGGCGTCGCCGCCGCGGGCCTCGCGGCCTTCTCGGCGGCGATGGGGTTCGGCAGGCTGGCGGGCGACCCGCTGCGTGAGCGCCTCGGGCCGATCCGCCTGATCCGCGCGGGCGCGGCCTGCGCGCTCGCGGGCGCGCTCGCGGTCGTGCTGCCGCTGCCTCCCGCGCTCACGATCGCGGGGTTCGTGGTCGTGGGGCTGGGGGTCGCCTCGATCTTCCCGCTCGCCGTGCTGCTCGCGGGCGCGGC
>PKER01000180.1 GCA_002919115.1 bacterium | reverse complement strand
GAAGCCGACGGCGTCGGCCCCGGCTGTGGAGTGGGCGCGCTCGAGCTCGACGTGAGCCGGGGGCTCCATCGTCGAGCGGCCCCGTCTGCCGCAGAATGAACATGCGCGGCTCGCCACGGTCGCTGGTGACCGAAACGGTCTTGCCGGCCACCGCCTCACGAACGGCGCGCGTCGGCCCCGAGCTCGGCGGACGTGAACGTGACGCCCATGCCAACCATCGTGCGTCTCACGCGCCATCGTCCAACCTCGGGCTCTGCTCGTGCGTACGGCGGCGCCGCCCGTCCACGATGGACGCGCCCGGCGCGGTGCAGGGCATTGGACGGCGGAAGGTTCCTTCACGCTTTCCCAGCCCGACGCGCCGCGCCGCGCAGCGCGCGAGCACGTCAGCGCGTAGGCCCTGGTCAGCGGCCGCCCCGCCGCACCGCGCGGCCGAATAAGCTGGCTTAAAGCGGAACCCCACAGACCCAAGGAGCGCATAGATGCCCTACGAGGTACCTGACCTTCCGTATCCCTACGACGCGCTGGAGCCGCACATCGACGAGCAGACGATGCGGATCCACCACGATAAGCACCACCAGGCCTACGTCGACAAGGCCAACGCGGCCCTCGAGGGCACGGAGTGGGCCGACCGCGACGTCGACGAGGTCCTGCGCAACCTCGACAGCCTGCCGGAGAACATCCGCACGGCCGTCCGCAACAACGCCGGCGGGCACTCCAACCACACCTTCTTCTGGCAGATCATGAGCCCGGACGGCGGCGGCGAGCCGAGCGGCGAGCTCGCCGACGCGATCAACGAGAAGTTCGGCTCGTTCGAGGCCTTCAAGGAGGAGTTCAAGAACGCGGGCGTGAACCGCTTCGGCTCCGGCTGGGCGTGGCTCGTCTGGGACGGCTCCGGCCTCGCCGTGGTCTCCACGCCCAACCAGGACTCTCCGATCTCCGCGGGTCAGACGCCGCTGCTCGGCGTCGACGTCTGGGAGCACGCCTACTACCTCAAGTACCAGAACCGCCGTCCCGACTACCTGGACGCGTTCTGGAACGTCGTCAACTGGGACGAGGTCGCCCGCCGCTACGCCGAGGCGAAGGGCTGAGCTCGCCGCCGGACGGCGAAGAGCTGATCCATCCGGGGCGTCCCGCGCGGGGCGCCCCGTTTTTCGTCGGGGCGAAGGACGGCGCCTACGGGGCGACGCGCGCGCCCGCGGCGCGCACCATCGGGGGCAGCTCGCGCACCTTGGCGCCCTCCTTCGGGGGGATGTGCGCCATCGCGCGCTCGGCCATCGCGGTGATCGTGAGCGACGGGTTCACGCCCGGGTTGGCGGGCACTGCCGAGCCGTCGCAGACCAGCATGTTGCGGTAGCCGAAGACCCGATGCTGCGCGTCGATCACGCCGGTCTCGGGGTCGGCGCCGATCACCGCGCCGCCCAGGATGTGGGCGGTGCTCGGGATGTTCAGGATCGCCTCGGTGATCCCGCTCTGCGCGACCCCGCCGAGGCGCTCGGCGAACCACTCGGCGGCCTGGTTGGCGACGGGGATGAAGGTGGGGTTGGGCCGCTCGGGGTCCTGCTCGGTCTGCAGGCGCACGCGCTTGCTGAGCCCGAACCAGCGCCGCTTCGGCACGAGCCGCAGGGCGTTGTCCAGCGACTGCATGACCAGCAGGATCACCGTGCGCCGCGACCAGCCGAACGGCCACAGGCCGCGCAGGAACCTGAGCGGGTGGCGCAGCACCTGGCCGAGCCACAGCACCGGGCGCGTGAGCCGCGTCCCCTTGCCGGTGAGCAGCGTGAACAGGATGCTCATCGAGTCGCCCCCGCCCCCGTAGGTCACGACCTCGATGTGCGTGTCCGGGTCGGGGTAGATGCTCGAGGTGATCGCGACTGTCTTGGTGAAGTCGCGCTCGTCGTCGGGGGCGGTCACCGCGAGGATCGACTCGCTGTTCGTGCGCACCAGGTGCCCGAGGCGGTCGGAGATCCGCGGCAGCGAGCCCGACTGCTTGCAGTCGCGCAGCAGCTTGTTCGTGCCGAGCGGGCCCGCCGCGATCACGACCCCGCGGGCGCGGACCACGCGGCGCTGCTTGCGGAACCAGGCGCCGGAGCGCTCGGTGACGAGCTCGTACCCGTCGGCGCCGTCGGGGCCGCCGAGCGGCCTGATGTCGACCACGGTGCGCTCGGACTCGATGCGCACGCCCAGCTTCTCGGCGAACCACAGGTAGTTCTTGCGCAGCGTGTTCTTGGCCCCGTAGCGGCAGCCGACCATGCACTGGCCGCAGCGCACGCAGCCGGTCCGGCGCGGCCCCTCGCCGCCGAAGTAGGGGTCGTCGACCTCCTCGCCCTCGGGGCCGAAGAAGACCCCGACGCGGGTGTTGGTCCAGGTGTCGCCGACGCCGAGCTCCTCGGCGAACTCGTGCAGGAGCTCGTCGGCCGGCCCGCGGCCCTCGTAGGTGGTCACGCCCAGCATCCGCTCGGCCGTGTCGTAGTGCTCGGTGAGCTCGCGCTCCCAGTCCTCGACGAGGCCCGCCCACTGCGGGTGCTCGAAGAAGGCCGGGCGCGCGCGGTAGAGCGTGTTCGCGTAGCCCAGGCTGCCGCCGCCCACGCCGCTGCCCGAGACGATGAAGACGTCCTTGAAGGGCGTCATGCGGAAGATCCCGCGGAGCCCGATCTTCGGCATCCAGTAGTAGCGGCGGAGCTGCCAGGTGGACTTGGCGAAGTCCTCGTCCTCGTAGCGGCGCCCGCTCTCGATCACGCCCACCGAGTAGCCCTTCTCGGCGAGGCGCAGGGCGGAGACCGACCCGCCGAAGCCCGAGCCGATGACCACCCAGTCGTAGTCGTAGGGCTGTGCTGACACGGTGTCAGTCACACCGCGACTCTAGCGGGTCAGGGGCGCGAACCCGACCGCCCGCGCATACAGCACGTACAGCCGGAAGCCCGCCGCGAAGCTCTCCGAGCACGCGTTGTCGAACACCGACATCGCCTCCTCATCGGTGAGCGGCGGCGCCTTGACCGGCCCGTCCTCGAGGTTGATCTGCCGGCGGATCTCCTCGACCGTGGCAAGCTTCTCGGCCTCGTTGCCCTTGACCCAGTCGCGGCACTGGACAAGCGGGGCTACCGAGCCCGCGCGCTCCTGCCCGAGCGGCTTGGCCTCGCGCGCGTCGCCGCCGTCGCCCGATCCGCACCCGGCGAGCGCCACAAGCGCCCCCGCCACCACGAGTGAGGCGGATTTGTGCGATATAGCCGAACAAATCCGCCTCACTCGTGGTGGCGCGCGGGGGGCCGGCGCGCGCCCGTGCCTAAGGGCGGTTGGCGAATGCCTCCGGCGTTGAGCCCGCTTCATCGAGCCTCTCCTGGAGCTTCTGCGCCTCCTCGCTGCGGGCCCACTCCCGCGCGCTGCGGAGCCACGCGCGCTGCTCGCGGCGAGCCTGCGGCGTGTGCGGCTGCGGGGGCATGTCGAACCAGTAGCAGAGCGGGTGATCGGCGCCGGTCTCGCCGCGCGACCACATGGCGCAGTCGAGCAGGACCGCCTCCTTGATCACGTCGCCGAGCCCGATGCTGAGCAGCGGGCTGCAGTCCTTGGGCAGCGCGTCGGGCGGCAGGCCCAGACCGGGGCCGGTCACGGTCGCCGAGGTGCCGTCCCAGCCGGTGTTGCTGTACCAGCAGTTTCCGACGTTGCCGATGAACTCGTCCCACCAGAAGTCCACGCCGTTGGGCAGCGACTTCGCGTTGCGCGGCCCGGTGACGTTGCCGAACGCCTTGACCTTCTTCGGCCAGCGGAAGCCGGGCGGCACCTGGCCCATGCGGTTGTGGTGGTAGCGGTTGCCGCACGAGGTCATCGCGAGCAGTGAGCTGATCGTGCCCTCGCACGAGGAACCGGGGTTGATCGAGCCCTCGGGCTGGCCCGCGACCAGGTCCGGCACGGCCATCAGCACGGTGCCGTGGCGCCAGTTGTCGAAGATCCAGTTGTGGTGGACCTCGCCGTTGTTCATGCCGGGCCACACGATCCCGCTGCCGATCGGCATCGGCACCAGCGGCTCCACCGGCGGGTCCGGGCGGTAGAGGTTGAGGTTGTTCGAGTAGATGTAGTTGTGGTCGATGACCATGCTGTCCGCCGGGTAGCCGGGGTGCCCCGGGGCCGACAGCGTGTCGCTCGAGATCCCCGCCGTGTTGCCGTAGATGTGGTTGCGGGTGAGCCGCACCGCGTTGCCCATCGAGCCCGAGTAGCCGAGGGTCGACCCGCGCAGGTCGCACCGGCGGATGACCGTGTTGATCCGCGACTCGCCGTAGAAGTCCAGGCGCACCTGCTCGCCGGTCTCAGGGGCCGCGCCCGGGTAGACGACCGAGTCGCCGGCGCCCATGCCCTCGCAGTTCTGGACCACGTTGTGGTCGGTCGTGAAGCTCAGGTGCCCGTAGTCGGCGGCCCAGTAGAACTTGACCTTGTCGAGCAGGACCCCGTCGGTCTCCTCGGTGTAGAAGCCGTGCTCGAGCGCGCCGCGCAGCAGGAAGTTGCGCCCGACGAACCCGTCGGAGCGGTCCGTGCGCAGCACGACGTGCTTCGCGTAGCCGGCGGGCTTCGCCTCGGGGCGCTTGGGGTTGTCGTAGCCGAAGCCCGCGTCGATGATCACGTCCTCGGGCCGCGGCCCCGAGCCCTCGATCTGCAGGTTGCAGCGCACGCAGCGCCCGAGCTCCTGCTCGGGGATGCCGTGGCGGTCGGCGCGCGGGTAGGGGAGCGGGTCGCCCTTCACGGCGCGCCCCTGCACGTAGACCAGGTTCTGGTCGTTCGGGCAGGTCGCCTGGTACTCGTAGCTCGGCGCGAGCGCGCCGCTCGAGTCAGCCTGCAGCAGCGACGGCGTGCACTTCGGGTCGTTGGTCGGGGCCTTGCGTGAGCGCGGCTCCGTGTAGCGGCCGGGCATGATCACGACCCGGTCGTTGTTGCCGGACGCGTTCACCGCCGCCTGCACCGAGTGGAACCGGCACTTCTTGGCCAGCGCCCGGTTGATGCGCAGCATGCGCTTCGCGCGCTTCGCCGAGTACCGGATCTTGGGCTGGCTCGGCCGCAGCCGGAAGCCCTTGGTGCGCGCCCGGCGGATCGAGCGCTCGGCCAGCCGCAGCGAGAGCCTGCCGCCCTTGCCCTTGCAGACCACCCGGACCTTGCCCGGCCCCGCGCCGGTCACGGCCGAGGCCAGCGAGCGCGCCTCGGGGACCTTGCCGCCGGCGGGCGGCTTGACGGAGTGGTCGGGCCGCGGATCCGGCCAATAGGACGGCCGCTCCAAGTGTGCGAGCGCCGGCACCGCGACGGCGCCGGCGGCGAGCAGCGCGACGAACGTACTGACGAGCAAGCGGCGAGCGCCCGAACCTCTCAACTCCCGGACCTTTCTTCGTACCCCACTAACCGCCGCGAACGTAGCCGAAAGCGGGGTCCCGGTGCGCCGGTTGGGCGTTTGGGCGGACCCCCCGGGCGTCTTAACGAGAACTCAAGAAAGCCGGGGGCGAGACCGCATGATCAAGCGGTTTCGGCGCTGCGGTTGTCCTTTGACACCTTTTCGCAGCCCTTGGTACGTTCGCCGGGCGAGCCTCGCGGGTGGCTCGTGGTTAGGGGATGAACAGGTGCGGAGCACAGTGAGAGGCTCGGCGGCGTTGGCCCGCATCGGAGCCGTTCTCATCGTCGCGATCGCGACGGTGGCGGTCGTCGTGCTGCTCGCGCGTTCGGAGGACTCCTACGAGGTCACCGCCGAGCTCGAGAACGCGAGCCAGCTCGTCACCGGCAACGAGGTCGTGATCGGCGGGCTCGGCGCCGGCACCATCACCGACATCAAGCTCGCCCCCGACGGCGGCGCCGAGGTCACCTTCACCGTCGACGAGCGCTTCGCC
>PKER01000077.1 GCA_002919115.1 bacterium | reverse complement strand
GCGCCTCACCGAGCGCGAGCGCGCCCGCGAGCTGGAGCACGCGCAGCCGGCGCTCGTGGTGCGCTCGGCCGCCGACTTCGAGGGGGCCGAGGCCGACGCGCCGCTGCTCGACGAGCACGACATGGACGCGGTGTGCTGCCGGCTGCTCACGAGCGGCACGTCCGGCACGCCCCGAGCGGTCGGGCTCACCTACGGCAACTTCCTGTGGAGCGCGGTCGGCTCGGCCTTCAACCTGGGCGTCGACCCCGGCGACCGCTGGCTGTGCTGCCTGCCCCTGCACCACGTGGGCGGGCTCTCGATCCTCATGCGGTCGGTGATCTACGGCACCGGCGCCGTGATCCACGAGGGCTTCGACGTGGAGCGCGTGCGCGAGTCCCTGGCGAGCGACGGGATCACGCTGGTCTCGCTCGTGGCCACCCAGCTCGTCCGCCTGCTCGAGGCGGGCGTCGACCTCTCCGGGCCGCGCGTCCTGCTCGTCGGCGGCGGCCCCGTGCCGCTCGCGGCGATCGAGGAGGCGTCAGCACAGGGCGCCTCGGTGGTGCAGACCTACGGGATGACCGAGACGTGCTCGCAGGTGACGACGCTCGCGCCCTCCGACGCGCGCCGCAAGGCGGGCTCGGCAGGCAGGCCGCTGCTCACGTCGCGCCTGCGCATCGCCGACGGCGAGATCCTCGTCCAGGGCCCGACCGTGGCCCCCGGGGCCGCGAGCGAGGACGGCTGGCTGCACACCGGGGACCTCGGGCGCATCGACGAGGAGGGCTTTCTGTGGGTCGAGGGCCGCCTGGGCGACCTGATCGTGACCGGCGGGGAGAACGTCATGCCCGACGAGGTCGAGGAGGTGCTGCGCGAGCACCCGGCGGTGGCGGACGCGGCCGTCGTCGGCCGGCCGGACGCCGAGTGGCAGGAGGCGGTGACGGCGGTCGTCGTCCTGCGCGACGGGGCGGAGGCCGACGCTGAGACCCTGCGGGCGCACTGCGCCGCGCGGCTCGCGGGCTTCAAGGTCCCCAAGCGCTTCGAGTTCGCCGCGGAGCTGCCGCGCACGAGCTCCGGGAAGCTCCTGCGCAGGGCGCTGCGCTGAGCCCCCGCTCGGGCGCGCGCGATAGCTAAAGTCACGCGGCTATGAACGACAACGCCGCCTCCAAGGACATCTACTACGACGCCGACGCGAATCCCGACGCGCTCAAGGGCAAGACGATCGCGATCCTCGGTTTCGGGTCGCAGGGGCACGCCCACGCGCTCAACCTCAAGGACTCCGGCTACCACGTGATCGTGGGGCTGCGCGAAGGGTCGCCGTCGCGCGAGCAGGCCGAGGCGGCCGGCTTCGAGGTCTACGACGTCGCGGAGGCCGCGAGCCGCGGCGACGTGGTCATGATCCTGCTGCCGGACGAGCGCCAGGCGCAGGTCTGGAACGAGCAGATCCGCGACGGGATCGCCGAGGGCAACCTGCTCATGTTCGCCCACGGCTTCACGATCCACTTCGGTGAGATCGAGCCGCCCCCGGGCGTCGACGTCGGCATGGTCGCGCCGAAGGGCCCAGGCCACCTCGTGCGGCGCCAGTACGAGGAGGGCGCCGGCGTACCGTGCCTGATGGCCGTCCACCAGGACGCGACCGGTCACGCGCACGAGCTCGTCCTCGCCTACGCGGCCGGGATCGGCGGCGGCCGCGCGGGGATCATCGAGACGACCTTCAAGGACGAGTGCGAGACCGACCTGTTCGGCGAGCAGGCGGTGCTCTGCGGCGGCGCCACCGCGCTCGTCCAGGCGGGCTTCGAGACGCTGGTCGAGGCCGGCTACGACCCGCGGCTCGCGTACTTCGAGTGCCTGCACGAGCTCAAGCTCATCGTCGACCTGATGTACGAGAAGGGCCTCCAGGGCATGCGCTACTCGATCTCCAACACCGCGGAGTACGGCGACATGACCCGCGGCAAGCGCGTCATCACCGACGAGACCAAGGCCGCGATGCGCAAGATCCTCGACGAGATCCAGTCGGGCGACTTCGCGCGCGAGTGGATCGCCGAGAACCGCGCCGGCGGCGAGAACTTCCAGCGCATGCGCGAGGAGGCGAAGGAGGCGCCGATCGAGAAGGTCGGCAAGGAACTCCGGTCGATGATGCCCTGGATCAACCAGGAGTTCTGATCCGGCAACCAGCTTCCAGCTACCAGCTTCCAGCAGCCAGTTTGCGACTCCAGCCGGGCAGCTGGCAGCTGGTAGCTCCGTACGACCCAATAACCTTGCGCCCGCCGACGGCGCCCGCCGTCGGCTGCTCTTCGATCGATGACTGAAACCGCCGTCCGTATCCCGAACGAACTGAAGCCCTCCGACGGGCGCTTCGGGTGTGGGCCATCGCGGGTGCGTCCCGACGCGCTCGCCCGGCTCGCCGAGCGCTCCGACGTGATGGGCACCTCCCACCGCCAGAAGCCCGTGAAGGACCTCGTCGGGCGCGTCCGCTCGGGCGTGACCGAGCTGCTCGGGGCGCCCGAGGGCTACGAGGTCGTCCTCGGCAACGGCGGGACGACCGCGTTCTGGGACGCCGCCGCCGCGTGGCTCGTGCGCGAGCGGGCCGCGCACCTGGTCTACGGCGAGTTCTCAAGCAAGTTCGCGAAGGTCACCGCCGGGGCGCCGTTCCTCGCCGAGCCCGCGCTGATCGAGGCGGAGCCCGGCGACGCCCCCGAGCCCGCGACCGTGCCCGGCGCCGACGTGGTCGCCTGGGCGCACAACGAGACTTCGACCGGCGTGATGGTGCCGGTGGTCCGGCCCGAGGGGTCCGAGGGTCAGCTCGTCCTGATCGACGCGACCTCGGGAGCGGGCGGCCTGCCCGTGGACCTGGCCCAGGCGGACGCCTACTACTTCGCGCCGCAGAAGGGCTTCGGCTCGGACGGCGGCCTGTGGATCGCGGTCCTGAGCCCGGCGGCGGTCGAGCGCATCGCCGAGCTGGACGGCGCCGAGGGGCGCTGGCAGCCCGGCTTCCTCTCGCTGCAGATGGCGCTCAACAACTCCCGCAAGGACCAGACCTACAACACCCCGGCCGTGGCCACCCTGCTGCTCCTGGTGGACCAGCTCGAGTGGATGCTCGAGCAGGGCGGCCTCGACTGGTGCGTCGAGCGCACGACCCGCTCGTCGTCGCACCTGTACGGCTGGGCGGACGCCGCCGAGTTCGCGACGCCGTTCGTCGCCGATCCGGCGAAGCGCTCGCTGGTGGTCGGCACGATCGACTTCGACGAGTCGGTCGACGCCGCCGCGCTCGCCGCGACGCTGCGCGCGAACGGGATCGTCGACGTCGAGCCGTACCGCAAGCTGGGCCGCAACCAGCTTCGGATCGGCATGTTCCCTGCCATCGACCCGGCTGACATCGAGGCGCTCACCGCCTGCATCGACTGGGTCATCGAGAACGCTCCGGGGGTGCGCTCGTGAAGATCCTCGTCGCTGAGAAGATCGCCGACAGCGGCATCGAGCTGCTCAAGAAGGACTTCGAGGTCGACGTGCTGCTCGACCTCAGCCCCGAGGACCTCGCCGAGCGGATCGGCGAGTACGACGGCCTGATCGTCCGCTCCGCGACCAAGGTGACGCCGGAGCTGATCGAGCGCGCCGGCCGCCTCAAGGTCGTCGGCCGCGCGGGCACCGGCGTCGACAACGTCGACTTGGAGGCCGCGACGAAGCGCGGCATCCTCGTCGTCAACGCGCCCGAGTCGAACTCGGTCGCGGCCGCCGAGCACACGCTCGCACTCGCCCTCGCCCTGTGCCGGAACGTGCCGCAGGCGCACGCGGCGCTCGTCGGCGGCGAGTGGGCGCGCTCCCGCTACAAGGGCGTGGAGCTCTACGGCAAGACGCTCGGGGTCATCGGCTTCGGCCGCATCGGCCAGCTCGTCGCCCAGCGCGCGCTCGCGTTCGGCATGACGGTGCTGGGCTTCGACAAGTTCGTCGCCCCCGAGCGCTTCCGCGAGCTCGGCGTAGAGGGGGTCGAGACGACCGACGAGCTGTACGAGCGCTCGGACATCATCACGATCCACCTGCCGAAGACGCCCGAGACGATCAACTGGATCGACGCGACCGCGATCACGCGGATGAAGGACGGCGTCCGCATCATCAACTGCGCGCGCGGCGAGCTCATCGACCTCGAGGCGCTCGAGGCCGCGCTCGACTCCGGCAAGGTCGCCGGCGCGGCGCTCGACGTCTTCCCCGGCGAGCCGGTCACCGAGCACCCGCTCTTCGGCCGCGACGACGTCGTCGTCACGCCGCACCTCGGCGCCTCGACCTCCGAGGCGCAGGACCGGGCCGGGACGATCACGGCCGAGCAGGTCAAGGCCGCGCTCACCGGGGGCGTCGTCACCAACGCCGTCAACCTCGGCGCGCCACTGCCCGAGCCGGTGGCGCCGTTCGTCCCGCTCTGCCGCGACCTCGCCTCGCTGGCGCAGGGCCTCGCGGAGGGCAGCGTCGACCGCGTCGAGCTCGAGATCCGCGGCAGGCTCGTGGACCACGACACGCGGGTGCTCGGCATCGCCGCGCTCGCCGGCGTGCTCGGGGGCCACACCGAGGAGCAGGTGAACCTCGTCAACGCCACGGCGCTCGCCGAGGACCGCGGAATCGAGCTCACGGAGATCAAGGACGCGTCGTCCCCGGACTTCACGGAGCTGATCACCGTCCGCGTCGGCCAGGGGGAGCACGCGGTCGAGGTCTCGGGCACGGGCGTCGGCCCGCGCAACGTCCCGTACCTGGTCTCGGTGTGGGGGCAGGGCTTCTACCTGCCGCTGGCCGACCACCTCGCCGTCTTCCGCTACACCGACCAGCCGGGCATGATCGGCCGCGTCGGCACCGTGTTCGGCGAGGCGGGCGTGAACATCGTCTCGGCCGCGGTGGGCGCCGAGTCCGAGGGCGACCAGGCGGTGATGGTGCTCACCACGGACGCGCCCGTGAGCGCGGAGACGGTCGAGCGCATCCTGGCGCTGGACGGGTTCACGGCCGGGCGCGCCGTGGACCTCGAGCGGTAGGCGCTCGCCGGGCGCCTCAGCGCAGCCGCGGGACCGCGACGCCGTAGGCCAGCGGCCGCACGAGCGGCGGCATGCCGCGCCAGCTCTCCTTGCGCAGCTCGCGCAGGGCGAAGCCGGCCTCGCCCATGAGCGCGACGGTCGGCCGGTTGCACTGGCAGCCGCCTCCGAGGGCGGCCCACGGGCGCCGCAGACGGTCCTGCCAGGTCGCGAGCAGGCGCGAGTCGGCGCGCACGTGCTCGCAGAAGTGCAGCGCGCCCCCGGGCCGCAGCACGCGGCGGACCTCGGCGAGCGCCGCGGCGGGGTCGGGGACCGTGCAGAGCACGAGCGTGCTCACGACGGCGTCGAACGAGTCGTCGGCGAACGGCAGGGCCTCGGCTGGGGCCTCGACGACCTCGACCTCGCGGCCGAGCTCGGCGGCGCGGCGGCGCAGGCGGTCCGCCATCGCGGGCTCCGGCTCGGCGAAAACGAGGCGCGCGCCGGCGCCGTAGTGGGGCAGGTTGAGGCCCGTTCCCGCCCCGATCTCCTCTTCCCCCGTGAGCGTCTCGCTGTCTATCTGGACGGGTGCTACTGGCACTGGTGCCCGCAGCATCTCAAGCTTCCGTCTCACAACCGAGACTGGTGGATCGACAAGCTCCTGGCGAATGTGCAGAGGGATCGCAAACACGTGCGGGAGTTCGCGGAGTCGGGGTGGGTGGTGCTTCGGTTCTGGGAACACGAGGAGCCGGAGACGGTCGCTGACATCGTGGAAGAGACGTTGCAGCAGATTCGACGCGTTTGAGCTGAAGTCGGCGGGCCATCCGGCCGATGTGATTCCTATCCCATTGAACAGCACCCGGTTCGTTGGACAGCGTTCGTGTCTGTTTCATGCTGCCACCTC
>PKER01000139.1 GCA_002919115.1 bacterium | reverse complement strand
GGGGTGCGAGGCGAGGCGCACCGCGGCCGAGGCGCCCGGGAGCGCGGCGGCGCGCAGCATCGGGCTCACCTCCGGGCCGAGGCCGCCGCTCGAGACGAGCGCGAGGCGCTCGACCTTGTTCGGGAACTGCCAGAAGAACACCATCGCGATCCCGCCGCCGAGCGAGTGCCCGACGAAGGTCGCGGACTCGACCTCAAGGGCCGAGAGCAGGTCGCGGATCACGGCCGCGTGCGCGCCGAGCGCGTAGTCGCCGCGCGGCGTCGCCGAGTCGCCGTGGCCGATCAGGTCGGGGACGATGACCGTGTGCGTCTCGGCCAGGCGCAGCGCCACCTCGCGCCAGTGGCGGGAGGAGTTCACCATCCCGTGCACGATCACGAGCGGCGGGCCCGACCCGGCCGTGCGGTAGATCACCTCGTGGCCGTGCAGGTTGACGCTCCAGGCTTCGAACTCGTCGCTCCCCTTCGCCACGGCCGCCAACCTTAACTGCTGAGTAGCAATCGGCCACGAGACCTGCCTCTCTCGTCCCCGGCAAGCAGAAACCTCGATCACGGGCCGAGGGGCTGGCCCGTGATCGAGGTTTCGCGTCTCCCCTGAACGAGGGAAGCCGATCGCGCGGTCAGCGGGTGTGCTGGCGGCGCAGGCGCGTGGCGGCGTCGACCGTGACCGCGATCAGCAGCACGGCGCCGGTGATCATGAACTTGACGTCCGAGGCCAGGCCGAGCAGGTCCATGCCGTTGGAGATCGAGCCGATCACGATCGCGCCGAGCAGCGCCGACCACACGAAGCCGCGGCCGCCGAAGAGGCTCGTGCCGGCGATCACGGGGCCCGCGATCGCGAGCAGGAGCACGTCGCCCGAGCCGGACTGCTGGTTCACCGAGAGCAGCCGGGACGCGGCGAGGATCCCGCCCGCCGCGGCCAGCGTGGAGGCGAGCGCGAACACGCTCAGCTTGATGCGGTTCACGCGGATGCCCGCGCGGCGCGCCGCCTCCTCGTTGCCGCCCACGGCGAAGATGTGGCGCCCGTAGCGGGTGCGCTCCGTGATGTAGGTGAACACCAGCATGAGCGTGATCACGATCACGGCCGCGAGCGGCACGCCGCGGTCGGCGTTGAGGATCGCGACCGCCGCGATGATCGCCGCCGCGACCACCGCGATGCGCACGACGACCACGACCAGCGGCACCGCCTCGAGCCCCGCCTGGATGCGCTTCGTACGCGCCCGGATCGCGCTCGCCGCGTAGGCGGCGATCGCGGCCGCGCCGAGGACCCAGCCGACTGCCGGGTCGAAGAACGTCCCGGTGAGGTCGGTGATCGTGCTCGGCGGCAGGTTGATCGAGCCGGTGTCGCCGAGCACGGCGAGCTGGGCGCCCTGCCAGCCGAGCAGGCCGGCGAGGGTCACCACGAACGACGGGATCCCGAACGTCGTGACCATGAACCCGTTGAACAGGCCGATCGCCGTGCCCACCAGCAGGCCGATCACGATCGCGAGCTCCGGAGCGACCCCCTTCTGCACGCTCAGGACGGCCATCACCGACGCCGCGAGGCCGCTCACCGCGCCCACCGAGAGGTCGATCTCGCCGAGCAGCAGCACGAGCACGACCCCGATCGAGATCGTCGCGACCGCGGCGATCTGCAGCGTCAGGTTTGAGAGGTTGACCGCCGATAGGAAGCGGTCGTTGGCGATCTGGAAGATCGTCCAGATGACCGCGATACCGAGCAGCACGCGGACCGAGGCGAGCTCGCCCCGCGCAACGCGGCGCAGCGATGTGCCGATCGAGAAGCGCTCGCGGACGTCCTCGACCGTCGCGTCCTGTGTGGTCACAGTGCCTGTTCCTCCGTGGGTCGTTCCGCCGCCCCGAACTCGGCGCCGGTGATCGCCGCGACAACCTGCTCGCGGGTCGCGTCGCGCACGTCGAAGTTGCCGGCCACCCGCCCCAGCCGCAGGACGGTGATGCGGTCGGCCACCCGGAACACGTCGGCCAGGTTGTGCGAGACCACGATCACTCCGTGGCCGCGGTCGCGCAGCCGCTCGATCAGCTCCAGGATCTGCTGCGTCTGCACGACGCCGAGCGCGGCGGTCGGCTCGTCCAGGATCACGAGGTTGGGCTCACCGAGCAGCGAGCGCGCGATCGCCACCGCCTGGCGCTGCCCGCCGGAGAGGTTCTCGACGAGCGTGCGCACGCTGCGGAGCGTGGTCACGCCGAGCGAGCTGAGCAGCTCGCGCGCCTTGCGCTCCATCTCGGTCTCCTCGAGCACCGGCAGGGCACCTGCGGTGACCTCCTGCCCGAGGAAGAGGTTGGCGACTACGTCCAGGTTCTCGCAGAGCGCCAGGTCCTGGTAGACGGTCGCGATCCCCAGGCTGGTCGCCGCCTGAGGGGTCGTCAGGCTCACCGGCTGGCCCTTGTAATAGGCCTCGCCGGAGTCGGCGGGCTGCACCCCCGCGATCGCCTTGATCAGCGTGGACTTGCCCGCGCCGTTGTCGCCGACGAGCCCGACCACCTCGCCCTCGTGGACCTCGAAGTCCACGTCCTTGAGGGCCTGGACCGGACCGAAGCTCTTCGAGAACCCCTTGAGCGCGAGGAGGGGCTCGCGCTCAGCGACGACGTCGGCGCTCCTGTCCACCGTCGCCTCGCTCATCCGTTCACCCTCCTCGCGCCTTCCGGGGCCTGCATCGGGGGAGCTACTCGATCCCGGCGTCCTGGCACGCCTTCTGGTACCGCTGCGTGCAGATGTCCTCGGCGGTCCAGAAGCCGTCAGCGACGACCGTGTCGGCGACGTTGTCCTTGGTCACGGCGATCGTCTCGAGGAAGACGGTCGGGACCTTCTCCTGCCCGTTGTCCTCCTCGCCGTTGACGAGCCCCTCGGGCGGCTCCTCGCCGTTGGCGACCGCGACGGCGAGCTCGGCGGCCGCCTCGGCGAGCGCCTTGATCGGCTTGTAGACCGTCATGTACTGCTCGCCCGCGATGATCCGCTGGATCGCCGCCAGCTCGGCGTCCTGGCCGGTCACCGGGACCTGGGCCGGGTTCATGCCGGCGCCCTTCATCGCGGCGATCGCGCCGCCCGCCGTGCCGTCGTTCGCGGCGTAGACGCCCTTGATCCGGTCCTTGCCGACCGCGGTGATCGCCTGCTCCATCTGCCGCTGGGCGTTCTCCGGCAGCCAGTCCGGCGTGTCGTATTCCTTGGCGACCTCGACGCCTGCATCGCCCAGGGCCTCGTCAGAGCCCTGATCGAAGAGCTTGGCGTTGTTGTCCTTCGGGTCGCCGTTGATCTTGATGATCGGGCCCTCCGGGTTGCCGTCGTCGGCGAGCTTCTGGGCGAGCGCCTCGCCCTGCTGGCGACCCACCTCGACCGAGTCGAACGAGACGTAGTAGTCGAGGTCGCCGTTCAGGATCAGGCGGTCGTACGAGATCACCGGGATGTCGGCCTGCTTGGCGCGGTTCGCGAGCGCACCCGCCGAGGTCGAATCGACCGGGTCGAGGACGAGGACGTCAACGCCCTCGGTGATCGCGGCCTCGACCTGCTGCTGCTGGTTGGCGGGATCCTGATCCGCGTTCTGGTAGAGGATCTCGCAGTCCGGGCAGAGCTCCTCGACCTTCGCCTCGAACAGCGGCCGATCCTGAGACTCGTACCGGGTGGTCTGCGACTCAGGGAGCAAGAAGGCGATCTTGCCGCCGCCGCCTCCCTCTTCGCCGCCGCCCCCGTCGTCGCCGTCGTCATCGCCACACGCCGCGATGAACAGCGCGACGATGAGCGTCAGGGCCATCACCAGGGAGGCGCGGCCAAACCGTGGGTTACGCATCGGTGACTCCTCTCTCCTTTTGTCTGCGTCGTTCCCTTCCGGCCCTGTTGTCAAAGCCGGCTCTCCCCCGTTGCGGATGCAGTTGCGGTGGTTCTCGGTGAAGCTCGTTCATCAGGCCGCCCCCTCCGCGATCAGCGCCGGCGCCTGGAACCGCTCGGCCTCGTGCATGACGAGGGCGAGGGCGCCGAGCATCTCCGCGCGCTCGCCGAGGACCCCGGTGGCGATCGCCAGGTCCTTGACCGCGCTCGGGATGCCGTTGCGCAGCACGGCCTCGCGCATCGGCGCCAGCAGCAGATCGCCCGCCCCGCTCAGGTCCCCTCCGACGATCACGGCTTCGGGGTTGAGCAGGTTGCACAGGTTCGCGATCGCGAGCCCCAGCGCCTGCCCCGAGTCGGCGATCAGCCGCTGCGCGGCCGAGTCCCCGGCCTTCGCGAGGTCGAGCACGTCCCGCGCCGAGACCTCTTCGCGGCGGCTCTCGCTGAGCAGGTTCGCGATCGCCCGCGAGGACGCGATCGTCTCCAGGCAGCCGCGGTTGCCGCAGCGGCAGACCGGCCCGTCCGGGAGCAGGCGGGTGTGGCCGATCTCCCCGGCCGTGCCGCCCACGCCGTGCTGCAGGCGTCCGCCGGCGATGATCCCGCCGCCGATGCCCGTCGAGACCTTGATGTAGAAGACGTCGCTGCGGCCCTTGGCCGCGCCCCAGACGAGCTCGGCGAGGGCGCCCAGGTTCGCGTCGTTCTCGACCTCGACCGGCAGGCCGAGGCGCGCGCTCGCCTCAGCCGCGGCGTCCACGCCGACCCAACCCGGCAGGATCGAGGAGTCCTGCACCGTCCCGGTCGCCCGGTCGATCGGCGCCGGCAGGCCCATGACCACCCCGATCACCCGGTTGCGGTCGGCGCCGGCCTCGGCGAGCACCTGCTCGACGAACTCCGCCGCCAGGTCCAGGCCCTCCGTCGCCGAGTGGTCGACGTCGAGCTCGCTCCACTTCTCGGCCAGCACCGTGTGGGCGAGGTCGGAAACGGCGACCCGCAGGTGGCGGTGGCCGAAGTCGACGCCCAGCGCGAGGCCCGCGGAGGTGTCCAGCGAGACCATGACCGGAGGGCGGCCAGCGTGCGACTCGCCGTCCAGGTCCGCTGCGTCGCGCTCGACCGCGAGCCCGGCCTCGATCAAATCTCCGACGATCGTCGAAATCGTCGACCGCGAGAGCCCCGTCGCGCGCGCGAGCTCCGCCCGGCTCGCCATGCCCCGGGCCCGCAGCGCGTCGACCACGAGCTTGCGGTTCGCAGCGCGCAGCGAAGCGAGTGCACCGCTCCTCCTCTCCATGGCAGCAAACCAATCTCACACTCGCGACGATTTGTCAAGGCTTTGGCCTAATGCGGTGCTACTGCTGCCGGAATATGGGCGAAGTGTGGTGAAAAAGGCCCCCGGCCCGGCAGGTCGGGCGCCGGGCGTCAAGCGCACCGCCGGCAAGGGCGGCTGGGTATTGAACGTGAGGCGGCCGTAGTTCGGTCGTTCGGTCGCCGGTCGCCCGTTCCGCGGGACGGAAGCTGGTGGCTGGAAGCTGGCAGCTGGTCGCTGGCAGCTGGCAGCTAGCCGCCCTTTCGCGGCGTCGCGAACGTCCACAGCTTGTTGCCGATGAAATTCACCGGCATCGCGACGGCCACCGCGATCGCCTGGCTGGGCAGCTCGCCCAGCGGCGTCGAGCTCACGAGGACCTCCAAAACGGCGAGGTTCACGCCCAGGCCGAGGACGCTTACCGCGAGGAACTTCGCGCCCTGATGACCGGGGTGGCCGCCGGGGGCTTCGGCGCGGAACGTCCACTGGCGGTTCCACGTGAAGTTGTTGGTGACCGCGATCAAGAACGCACAGACAGCCGCGGGGATGTGGTGCATGTCGAGCGCCTGCGAGAACAGGGCGAAGCTGAGCAGGTTGACGACGTAGCCCGAGGCGCCAACCACGCCGAACTTGAACAGCTGGACCCAGTTGGCCGGCTTGCGCGCCCCGTGGCGCACGCGCCGCACGAGCGCCCAGGTGACCTCCGACCACCGGGTCCACGCGTCGCGCACGGGCGTCGCGCGCTGGTCCGCCGCGGGCTCGGTGG
>PKER01000124.1 GCA_002919115.1 bacterium | reverse complement strand
TGAGCGCGCCGGCGCGGTAGAAGCAGACCGACCCCACGCGCGCCAGCAGGTCGGCGCCGAGGTCGTTGGGGTCGAGCTCGGCGCGCGGCAGGTCGGCGAGCACCCAGGAGGGGGCGTTGAGGTTGCGCTCGTAGTCCTGCAGCGTCGCGTTCTCGATGCGCAGGCCGAAGCGCTCGAGCAGCTCGTTCAGGTTGTTGCCGTACTTCTCCTGCTCGGTCTCGCCGAGGACGATCAGGCCGCCGCCCGCCTCGACGTGGGCCGCGATCGCGTCGATCTCCGCGGCGCTGAAGCGCGGGCTCCCCTCCCCCGTCGTCGCCTCCCACTTCGGGTCGGAGGGGTGGGCGATGACCAGCACGTCCACGCCTGCGAGCGCGCTGCGGTCGAGCGGGCCGCCGGTGTGCACGGCGACGTCGAAGTCGTGCTCGCGCGCCGCGGCCGCCGCGCGCGCCAGCGAGGAGTCCTCGGGGTGCGCGGGCTGCATCTGCGCGGCCAGCTCCGGGCGGATCGTCCAGGCCTCGGAGTGGGCTTCGTCGAACAGGACGCGGGCGTGCTTGGGGTGGTCGAGCATGTAACGGAGGCTACGGACGCCCTTCGCGGCGGTCAATGCCATTCCCGCGCGGCTATGTGCAACGGTTTCTCACATGTCAGGAGTTTCGCGCAAGATCATTGCTACGGATCTTCCCGCCTCAGGCGTCGCCGGCCGGCCGCAGGTTGGCGAACGCCCAGGCGCCCAGGGTGGTCGGCGTCGTGGTCGCGAACGTGCGCGGGTTCTCCGGGGTGAAGCCCTCCCGCAGCCCGACTGACATCCCGACGAGGGCCTCGACCTGGGCGTCGGTCATGCCGGCGGCGCGCAGGCCCTCGCGCAGGGCGTCGTCGGGGATCCGCTCGGCGCGGACGGGACGCCCGACCGCCTGACCGACGATCGCGGCCACCTGCTCGTAGGTCAGGTCCTGCGGGCCGTGGACCGCCTGCACCTCGCGCCCGGACCAGTCGCGCGCGAGCAGCCGGGCGGCCCCGACCTCAGCGATGTCGCGCGGGTCGACCCAGGGGAGCGGCAGGTCGACCGGCCAGGTCACCCGCAGCACGCCCTCCTCGAGCCCCGCCGGGTCGAGCAGCAGGTTCGTGAAGAACAGGCCGCAGCGCAGGTGCAGCACCGCGGCGCCGGTCGCGTCCAGGGCCTCCTCGGTCGCCGCGAGGCCGTCGATCTCGCCCGCGCCGGTGCGCAGCTCCGCGCCGACGCTGCTCTGGAAGACAACGCGCGGGACCGAGTTCTCGGTGACCGCCCGGGCCGCGACCGCGCCGAGCTCGCGGTGCGCCGCGATCGGGTCGGGCGCCCCCGTGGGCGGGTTCACCCAGTAGAGGGCGTCGGCCCCCTCGGTCGCGCGCAGGACGTCGTCGGCCCGGAGCTGGTCGCCCTCGACCACGTCCGCGCGCTCGCGCGCGCCCGGGTCGAGGCGGCCGGCGTCGCGGACGAGGAGCGTCGGCCGCACCCCGGCCTGGATCAGGACGCGGGTCACGTGCGAGCCGACGTGCCCCGTCGGCGTCGTCACGACGATCTTCATCTCGCCCTCCTTTACGCTGGCACTCAAGGGCACTGTGTTCCGTAAACAGAACCCTAGCGCAGTCGTTCCGTAAACAGAACCCCTCCCCAGATGCCTGCACCGGACACCGCCTCGACCGATTTCGCCGCGGCCGTCGGCGCGCGCGTGCGCGAACTGCGCGAGCGGCGCGGCATGTCGCTCGGCGCGCTCGCGAAGGCCACCGGTGTCGGCAAGGGCACCCTCTCTGAGCTCGAGTCGGGCAGGCGCAACCCGACGCTCGCCACGCTGTTCGCGATCACGACCGCGCTGGAGGTCCCGATCGGCGCCGCGCTGGCCCCGGCCAAGCCCGAGCGGGGCGAGGCCGAGCCGATCCGCGGCGACGCGATCGAGGCCTCGCTCGTCGACCGCTTCGACGACGTCTCGGCCGTCACCGAGCTCTACCGGGTGACGTTCAAGGCCGGCCGCGAGCAGTACTCCGAGCCCCACTCGGAGGGCATCACCGAGCACTGGATCGTCCACACGGGCGCCGTCGAGCTCGGGCCGCTGGACGAGCCGGTCTACCTCGGGCCGGGCGAGAGCACGAGCTTCACCGCCGACGTCCCGCACCGCTACCGGGTGCTGAGCGACGAGGACGCGCTCGCGACCCTGCTCTTCCGCTATCCGGGCCGAGGCGCCGTCGCCGCCGGCTGACGCGCGCCCTGGGCGCAATACTCCGTCGCATCGACGAGATCGACCGCAAGATTCTTGCGCTGCTGCAGGAGGACGGGCGGCGCACCTACGGCGACATCGCCGAGCGCGTCAAGCTCTCGGCGCCGGCGGTCAAGCGCCGCGTCGACCGGCTGCGCGAGCGCGGGGCGCTGCAGGGGTTCACGGCGCTCGTCGACCACAACGCCCTCGGCTGGCGGACCGAGGCGCTGATCGAGCTCTTCTTCCGCCCCGGCACCCAGCTCGACGAGGTGGCGGAGACGCTGCGCCAGCACCCCGAGGTGGTCGAGGCCTGGAGCGTCACCGGCGAGCCCGACGCGATCGCGCGCGTGCGCACCCAGGACAACTCCGACCTCGAGCGGCTGATCATCGACCTGCAGCGCAACGGCATGGTCGAGCGCACCCACTCGCTGGTCGTGCTCTCCCGCCTCGTAGGCGCCCCGCGCCACCGCGACGTTCAGCCGTGGTCGTCGAATATCGACGACCAGGACTGAACGTTCGGCCGCGCGGCCCGCACGTTCAGCCCACGTAGCCGGAAAACGACGACCAGGGCTGAACGTCGTTCGCGGGCGGCCGTGGGGGCGCCGGACGGTCCCGCGAAGCCCCTCTAAACTTGCACCCGCTCCAGGGGGAGCGCCGGAGTTGGAGAGCCGGGCCGGTCTGTAAAATCGGTGCCTCGTGCTGAGTGAGTTCGAATCTCACCTCCCCCATGTTTGACCGCGGTCCCGAACCGCGGTTTTTCCGTCTCTAGGGCCGGTTTCCCCGCGCGCACCGCACCGCCCCCGGCCCCCTCAACCACACGTTCAGCCCTGGTCGTCGAAAAACGACGACCACGACTGAACGTCGCGCAGGGCCCGCCGCACGTTCAGCCCACGTAGCCGAAAAACGACGACCAAGGCTGAACGTCTGCGGCGGGTGGTTGTCAGGGCCGGGGGTCCGGGGGCGACCCACTCCGAGAGCCCCCCGAGAGATGCGACGGGCCGTCACCGGGGGGAAGGCGACGGCCCGTGCGCACGGGGGACCCATTCAAAAAGAAGACGGGCCGCCCGGGGGGACTGGCGGCCCGTCTTGGCTTGGACGGGTTTGCTCAGGGAGTTCCCGTCAGATAGGGGTCGCGATCGCGAACCCTGGGAGGCATCTTCCCAACCCTTGCGAAGCCCAAACATCTTTTTGGGAAAAACCTGAAAAAGCCCCCAGAAAGGGGGCTGGCCCCTAGGCGCGGCCCAGGGGAAGCGCACGGCTAGACGCGGTCGCGCAGGCGCTGGGCCTCGGGGAGCTGCTTGAGCTTGCGCAGCGTGTTGTTCTCGATCTGGCGGATGCGCTCGCGGGTGACTCCGAAGGCGCGCCCGACCTCCTCGAGGGTGAGGGGCTCGTGGCCACGCAGCCCGTAGCGCAGCTCGATCACCTGGCGCTCGCGCTCGGGCAGCGCGTCGAGGGCCTTCTGGATGTCCTCGCGCTGCAGGTTCTCGGTCGCGACCTCGAACGGCTCCTCGACCGTGTCGTCCGCGACGAAGTCGCCGAGCTCCGACTCCTCCTCGTCGCCGACCGGCTTCTCGAGCGAGACGGGCATCTGCGCGACGCGCAGGATGTCGCGCACCTCGCGCACGGTCATCTCGAGCTCGACGGCGATCTCGGCCGGCTCGGGCTCGCGGCCCAGCTTCTGCACGAGCTGGCGCTCGACCTGGGTCACGCGGTTCAGCTTCTCGACCATGTGGACCGGGATGCGGATCGTCCGCGCCTTGTCGGCGATCGCGCGCGTCACCGCCTGGCGGATCCACCAGGTCGCGTACGTCGAGAACTTGTAGCCGCGGCGGTAGTCGAACTTCTCGACCGCGCGGATCAGGCCGAGCGATCCCTCCTGGATCAGGTCGAGGAAGCTCAGGCCGCGGCCCAGGTACCCCTTGGCGATCGAGACGACCAGCCGCAGGTTGGCCTCGACCATGTGCCGCTTGGCGGCCATGTCGCCCTTCTCGATCCGCTTGGCGAGCTCGACCTCCTGCTCGGCGGTGAGCAGCTCGACGCGGCCGATCGAGCGCAGATACAGGCGCAGCGAGTCGAGGCTGGGCTCGACGGTCAGGTCGAACTCGGGCTTCGAGCGCTTCGCCTCGGGGTCCTCGCCCTTCGCCTCCTTGTAGGCCGTGACCCCGTCGGCCGCGATCACGTCGACGCCGTGCTCGATCAGGTAGGCGTGCAGGCTGCGCACCTGCTCCTTGGTGATCTCGACCTCCTCGAGCGTGGAGGAGATCTCCTCGAAGGTGAGGTAGCCGCGCTCCTGGCCCGTCTGGATGAGCGCCTGTAGCTCCTCGGACTCCGGCAGGGAAGCGAGGTCAACCTCTCCGGTAGCGCCGCCCTCGTCGCGGTCCCCCGGCTCGTCGTCATCGGTAAGCAGAACTTGTGCCTCTTCGGCCAAGTGTGCCCGTCCTCTCCTCGCCTCTACGCCGGTCTACGGGCGCGCCGAAGTATACGGATCGCAAGGGGGATTTCCACACCTTTGGACGACGCTCACAAACCCCCTGCAAAACGTGGCCATACGCGCCCGCCTGTACCCTCAGCGGAAATGGCCAACGCCCCTGACCCGCTGGCTGCGACCCCCGAGGTGATCGGCGGCGGCGCAGCCGTCCGCGCCGAGTCGCGCGACGTCCAGGCCAGCCTGCCGTCCACGCAGGTGAGCCTCACCCGGGTCGGCGTCCGTGGTGTCGAGAAGGTGATCCACGTGCGCGCGAACTGCGCCGACGATGACCGCGGCACCCTGTTCTTCGCCGAGCTCGAGTGCTACGTGGACCTCAACCCGCGCCAGGCCGGCGTGCACATGTCCCGGTTCGAGGAGATCGTCAACGAGGCGATCGACGACGTCGTGCTCAGCGAGACGCTGCGCGCCGAGGAGCTCGCCGCGCGCATCGCGGAGCAGGTCCGCGAGCGCCAGCGCGGGCTGCGCGCCGAGGTGCGCATCGAGGCCCGCTACCCCGACACCGTCAAGGCGCCCGTCTCCGGCCTGCGCACGCAGGAGATCTACAAGCTGCACGGCATCGCCGTCACGTCCGAGCGCGGCACCCGCACGCTCACCGGCGTGGAGGCGCAGGGGATGACCGCCTGCCCGTGCGCCCAGGAGGAGCTCACCGGGCGGGCGCGCGAGCGGCTCGCGGCGGAGGGCTTCAGCGCCGAGGAGATGGAGCGCATCTTCCGCTCGGTGCCGGTCGCGACCCACAACCAGCGCGGCATCGGCCAGCTCCACCTCGGCCGCCCCGAGGGCGTGGACGTCGACATCGACGCGCGCGACCTGCTCCACATCGTCGAGCAGTCGATGAGCTCCGAGATCTACGAGCTCATGAAGCGCACCGACGAGGCCAGCGTGGTCGAGAAGGCCCACCGCAACCCGCGCTTCGTGGAGGACGTCGTGCGCGAGATGATCCGCCGGGTCGCGGAGCGCTACCCAAAGCTGCGCGAGGGCGGCTTCGTGCTCGCCCGCCAGGAGAACCTGGAGACAATCCACCGCCACTCCGTGGTCGCCGAGCGCAGCGGGATGCTCGCGGAGATCCTCGAGGAGCTCGAGTCGGGCACCCACTCCGCGCGCCACGTCGAGCGGCGCGAGTGGCTCGAGGGCCGCGCCTAGCCCCGCCCCCGCCGGCGCCCCAGCCACACGCCCGGTTGCGGCGGCCGCGCCGCGGCCCTAGGGGCGG
>PKER01000125.1 GCA_002919115.1 bacterium | reverse complement strand
CGGCCGGCCCGAGGAGCTGATCGGCGACGCGCTGCGCGACGTACCCGCCGGGCGCTCGGAGCGGGTCCTGGACCGCGCGGCCCGGTGCCCCGACCCGATCCCGCGCTTTCGGGTGTACCCGGCGTTCCGCAAGGGACAGCTCGTCACGGCTTCGGATGGGCGCTGAACTGCCGCCTTCACGCCTAAGGGAGCCGCCGGTCGGTGCCGATCCCGGGAACGTGGCCCACGCGAGGACACAGCCGCAGGCGGGTCGCTTCGCCGAGGCGCGCTACCGGGCGCTCGTGCGGTCCGAGATGCGCCCGCGGGCGCTGCGGGCCGCTCTGCAAGCGACGTTGAGCGTGGGCGGCATCGTTGCGTTCTTCTGGATCTTCCAGCCGCATCGGGCGGTGCACATGTCGCTCCTCCTTGGGGGCATGCTCCTGGGGTGCCTGGTCGCACTCGCTGCGTTCAGGCCCTGGTGGATCGAGAAGTGGCGCGCGGGCGCGGAGGCCGAGCGGGCGACCGAGCGGCTGCTTGCCCCGCTCACGGCCGAGGGCTGGCACGCCGTCCACGACATCGACACGGGCCGCGGCAACCTCGACCACGTCGCGGTCGGCCCGGGCGGCGTCTACCTCCTGGAGACGAAGGCGCGGCACGGGCGGACGCGCTTCGAGGGCGACCGGCTGGTCGTCCGGCGCGCCGACGACCCGGTCGAGGAGAGCTGGGACGACCAGGCGGCCCACAGGACGAGGGCCCGCGCGGCCGCGCTCCGCCAGGCGCTCGGCCGGGCGAACGTGCGCTGGGTGAACGCCGTGATCGTGCTGCACGGCGACTTCGAGGCCGGCGTCGCGGAGGGCGAGAACATCACGGTCCTGCACGCCGACCGGCTCGCGGACTGGCTGCGCGCCCAGCCGACCCGCCTCCCCCCGTACCGGGTCAAGGAGATCGCGGCGGCCCTCGCCGAGCTGGGCCCGGAGGACTTCGGGTAGCGGGGCCATGGCTTCCGTCGGCCCACCCGGATGGAGCCCCGGCACCCCCGGCGCGAGCGCGCGGCGCGAGGCTGAACGCCGACGCGCGAACCGCGAGCGGCGCGTGCGAGAGCGCCACCCTGTTCTCGGCCGGGTGATCCTGGCGCTGCAGAAGGAGCCGCAGCACGAGCGCGCCTGGCACATCGGCGGCGAGGGCGAGGCGCGCGTAGCCCGCTCCCTCGCCGAGAAGTGCGGCGAGGAGGTCACCTGGCTCTACGACCGGCGCATCCCCCGCTCGCGCGCGAACATCGACATGCTCGCATTCGCCCCCAGCGGCGTCTGGGTGATCGACGCGAAAAGCTACGCCGGCAAGGTGCGCGTCGCGAACCCGGTGTTCGGCAAGGCGAAGCTGTTGATCGGCGGGCGGGACCAGTCGAAGCTGATCGACTCCCTCAGCCGGCAGGTGGAGCTGGTCCGCAACGCCGTTGCCGCCGTCGACCCGACCGTCCCAGTGCACGGCGCCCTCTGCTTCGACCGCCGCACCGACCTGCCCCTGCTCCGCACGCTTCGCTTCCGCGGCTACCCGCTCGCCTACCCGCGCTGGCTCGCGAGACAGCTACGGCGCGGTCCACTGACCACCGCCTACCTGGAGCGGGTCCGCCAGCGGCTTGCGGTGGAGTTTCCCGAGGCCTGAGCGAGGCCGCCAGGAACGCCCCCGAAACCCAACGTTCAGCCCTGGTCGTCGAATTTCGATTACTACGGCTGAACGTCGCCGCGCGCGCGCCGGACCTTCAGCCCTGGTGTTCGAAAAACGGCTACTAGGGCTGAACGTTGGGGTCGGGTGCTGGGCCGTGCTCGACCGTGTGGGGGCCGTGTGGGGATTCGTGACGGGCTCGGGGTGCATTCGGCGCGGAGCGGTGCTGAGTCGTGCGCGGCCGGGTGAGAGCTTCGACGCATGGCGACCAACCACGAACGACCCACGCCCGAGGCGGCCGAGCGGCGCTTCCGCGAGCTCCTGCGCGAGAGCGGGATCGACCAGCCCGACTCCGTCGAGCATGACCCGTTCGCGAACGAGCTGATCTTCCTCTGGGAGGACCCGAAGCTCGCGGTCGTGCTCGACCTGGACGATCGCGAGCCGCAGCCGCCGGTGTAGCGCCGGTCAGCGGTCGGCGAGCTCGTCGCCCAGCTCGCTGCTGGAGGGCGCGTTCTCGTCGACGGTCTCGAGGACGCCGAGCAGCTCGGTCACGCGACAGACCAAAAGGCGCTCCTCGTCGACCTCCACCCAGACGCCGGCGCTCGCCGGGAAGACGACGTGGTCGCCGGGGCGCACGGGCATCTGGACGCCGGCGGCCTCCCACCAGTCGACGCCCTGGCCCACGGCGAGCACGATGCCGTGCTGGGGCGGCGGGTCGGAGGCACCGGGAGGGACGACGAGCCCGGACCTGCGCATCCGGTCGGGCTCGAGCTCCTTGATCACGACCCGATCGAAAAGCGGCCTGAGATGGTGCCGTGCCATACGGCCCTCAGGGTACGCGGTCGCGGGGGCGCCCGCCATCCGAAGCAGACGCCCCCGCGATGCGATCCGTGGGAGGAGGGAATTACAAACCCGCGCCGGGGGCGGGCGCAGGCTCTGCCCTGCCTGTACCCGGTTTCGGGGATGGTTCACGCACGGTCTCGTTCTCGCCCTGGGCGTAGCGGCCCATCCGCGCCGGCACGAGCAGGGCGAGCACCGCGCCGACAGCGAGGACCGCGACCGCGACCGGCAGCGCCGCGACCACGCCGTCGGTGAACGCCTGCGGCGTCTCGAACCCGCCGTTCGCCGAGAACACCGTGGCGAGCACCGCGACGCCCATCACGCCGCCGATCTCGCGGACCGCGTTGGTGGCGCCCGAAGCCTTGCCCGCCTCCTCGGGCCGCACGGAGGCGAGCACCGTGGCCGCGCCGGTCGGGAAGACCAGCGCCATGCCCGCGCCCGCGAGCATGAACGGGGCGATCAGCGCGACGAACGGGGTGTCGACCGCTGAGACCAGCCCGATCCAGGCCAGCGCGACCGCCTGCATCGCAAGCCCCGCCGCCATCAGCGGCCGGGTGCCGAAGCGGGCGCCGAGCACGCCGGCGACCGGCGCCACGAACATCGGCATCGCGGTCCAGGGCAGGGTGCGCAGGCCGGCCTCGAAGGGCCCGTAGCCCTGCGCCGTCTGGAAGAACTGGCTGAGCAGGAAGATCGCGCCGAACGTCCCGAAGAACATCGCGAACGAGAGGCCGTTCGTGGCGCTGAACGCGCGCGAGCGGAAGAAGCGCATCGGGAGCATAGGCTCGGGCGCGCGGAGCTCCCACCACACGAAGGCGGCGAGAACCCCGAGGCCCGCCACGATCGAGCCTACGACCGGCGCGCTCGTCCAGCCGAGCGCCTCGCCGCGGATGATCCCGAAGGTGAGGCCGAAGAGCCCGGCTCCGGCCAGCGCGAGCCCCGGCAGGTCCAGCGCCTTGTCGGGGCCGTACGACTCGCCGAGCCGCCGGAGCGCGAGCGGCAGCAGGACGAGGCCCACAGGGACGTTGAGCCAGAAGATCCACTGCCAGGAGACGCCCTCGACGACAGCCCCGCCCACGAACGGGCCGACGGCGACGCCGAGGCCGCTGATCGCGCCCCAGATCCCGAGCGCTGCGCCACGCTTCTCCGGCGGGACCGCGGCCGAGACCAGGGTCAGGGTGAGCGGCGTGACGATCGCCGCGCCGATGCCCTGGATCGCGCGGGCGGCGATCAGCACGTCGATCGAGGGGGCGACCGCGGCGAGCGCGCTCGCTGCGGTGAAGATGCCGAGGCCGACCGTGAACATCCGTCGGCGGCCGAAGCGGTCGCCGAGCGCCGCGCCGGTCAGCAGGAGCACCGCGAAGGCCAGCGTGTAGGCGTTCACGGTCCACTCGAGCGACTCGATCGAGCCGCCCAGGTCCGCGCGGATCGAGGGCAGGGCGACGCCGACCACGAGGTTGTCCAGCGCCGTCATGAAGAGCGCCGCGCCCGTGATCGCGAGCGTCCAGACGGTCGCCCGGGATTTCGCTGGGGTTGTCATCGCTTCTCCTTCCTTCTTTCAGACCTTGAGGGGATGGGCTGTTGAGTGATTAGTCACTCACTCCGGGCCCCGAAAAGAAGGCGGCTCGCGCCGCCCGGCGCCCGGCAAGTCGGTTGCGGCTAGCAGTCGCCCTCCTCCGGCTCCTGGGTGAGCACCTGCGCCCACTCGGCGTCGACCTCGTCGGCGTGGATCGCCGCCATCACGTTGATCAGCATCCCGTAGGCGAACCACTGCTTGGCCTCCTGCTCGGACGCGCCGGTCTCCCTGCGCAGCAGGTCGTACAGCCGCTCGAAGCAGCGGTGCACGGCTGCGCGCGCCGCATCGTCGATGCCGGCGCCGACGTAGGAGTGGATCTGCATGAGCAGGACCTCCCGGTCGCGGCGGATGAGGTCGGTGTAGGCGCGACCCATCGCCTCGAGCGGGTCCTCCCCCGACGCCTTGGCCTCCGCGGCCGCCTGGGCGAACGCCTCGTACATCCGGTTGCTCGCCACCTCGTAGGCGGCGGCGAACAGGTCGGGCTTGGTCGGGAAGAGCCGGAACAGGTACGCCTGCGAGATGCCCGCGGCCTTCGCGATCTCCGTCGTCGGCGCCGCGTAGCCGCGCTCCGCGAAGACCCGCACGGCGGCCTCGACGAGCTCCGCCCGCCGCTGCTCCGCGGTCGAGAGCGTGCGCTGGGTTGTGGCCGGGGAGGTCATCTGCAGGTGTGAGTATGCACTCACTCACACCTTTTGTCAAGCCCCTGCGCGCGGGGCTCAGCCCAGGTCGATCACGCCGAAGACGAGCAGCAGGATCAGCGTGACCACGGCGGAGATCAGGAGCGAGCCGAGGCAGCCGACCTGGTTCGAGAAGAAGATGAACACGGCCTCGCTGCCTACCCCTGCGCGCCCGCGCCAACCGCCGCGCCGGGAGCCGTCCCGGCGCGCTTCGCGTTGGCGGCGATCGCCTCGATGATCCGGTCCCAGTAGATCCGCGGCAGGTCGTGTCCCATGCCCTCAAGCATGACGAGCCGCGCGTCGCGGATCGCGCGCGCGGTGGCGCGGCCGCCGGAGGGCTTCACCAGGCGGTCGCGGGTGCCGTGGATCACCGTCGTGGGCACGCGGATCCCGCGCAGGGCGCGCGTGCGGTTGCCGGACTTGAGGATCGCGCCGAGCTGGCGGGCGGTGCCGGCGGGGTTGTGGCCGCGCTCGTACGAGCGGGCGGCCTGCTCGCGGATCTCCTCGACGTCGATGCCGAGATCGCGTGAGCCGATCAGCTCGAAGATGCGCACGGAGTGGTCGATGAACGCATCGCGCTCGCGCGGCGACGGGCTCAGCAGGACGCTGAGCAGCTTCGGGTCGGGCTGGCCCGCGAAGCGCGAGCCGGTGTTGGACATGATCGAGACCAGCGAGCGCACCCGGTCGGGGTGCCGGGCGGCGAGCATCTGGGCGATCATCCCGCCCATCGAGGCGCCGACCACGTGCACGGGGCCGAGGCCGAGCGCGTCGATCAGGCCCACCGTGTCGGCCGCCATGTCCTCGATCGTGTACTGCTCGGGCCGGAAGCGGCGCGTCGCCAGCTGGCGGATGGTGGGCGGCGGGAAGTCGAGGTACGTGGAGCGGCCCGCGTCGCGGTTGTCGAAGCGCACGACGTGGAAGCCGCGCGCGGCGAGCTGCGCGCAGAACTCGTCGTGCCAGGCGACCATCTGCATGCCGAGCCCCATGATCAGGAGCAGCGGGGGATCGGCGGGGTCGCCGAAGCTCTCGTGGCAGAGCTCGATCCGGTCGCTCACGCGGGTTACGCGCTCGCCCATCACGCGGGAAGCCTACGGCTCGGCACCGCCGCGCGAGACACCTCGGCTAGCGTCCACCCCGTGACCGGCTCGCTGCTCAACGACCTGGCCGCGCTGCTGGGCGCCGAGCGCGTCGCGCC
>PKER01000257.1 GCA_002919115.1 bacterium | reverse complement strand
GCCCGCCCCCCGCGAGGCCCCCGCGTTCGTCCCGGGCGAGGTGGTGGTGCGGTTCGAGCTCGGCGCGGGCAAGCTGCCCGCCGCGGCGGTGGACGAGGTGGACGCGCGCCGCTCGCGCGCCCTTGAGCTGCCGCGCACCCGCGTGCTCGAGCTCCCGCGCGGCACCCGCGTGCGCGAGGCGGTGAGCGAACTCGAGGACCTTCCCGGGGTGGCATGGGCCGAGCCCAACTACGTCTTCGAGGCCGCCGCCACACTGCCGAGCGACGAGCACTTCGCCCGGCAGTGGGCGCTCAACAACGTCGGCCAGGAGTACCTCCCCGGGGAGGCCGGGACGCCCGACGCCGACATCGACGCCCCCGAGGCCTGGGACCACGCGACGGGCGAGGGCGCGGTGGTGGCGGTCGTCGACACCGGCGTGCAGCTGGAGCACCCCGACATCCAGCCGAACCTCTGGGAGAACCCCGGCGAGATCCCGGGGGACGGCATCGACAACGACGGCAACGGGCTCCCGGACGACGTGCACGGCTGGGACTTCGTCACCGACGACGGCCTGCCCCAGGATCCGACGCACGACCCGCACGGCCACGGCACGCACGTCGCGGGCACGGTCGCCGCGGCAAAGAACGAGGTCGGCGTGGTCGGGGTGGCCTGGGACGCGCGGATCATGGCCCTGCGGGTCCTCGATCCCTTCGGCCGGACGACCGCGGCCCGGGTCGCGGAGGCCTTCGCCTACGCCGGGGAGCAGGGCGCTGACGTGGTCAACGCCTCGCTCGCGGGGCCCGGCCGGTCCCTCCTCGTCGAATCGATCGTCAAGGCGTACCCGGAGACCCTGTTCGTGGCCGCCGCGGGAAACGGCGGGGACGACGCCGTGGGCGACGACAACGACGCGGCGCCGCAGTTCCCCTGCAACATCCCCGCCGACAACCTGATCTGCGTCGCCGCGACGGATCCGGGCGACCAGCTCACGGACTTCTCGAACTTCGGCGCCTCCTCGGTCGATGTGGCCGCCCCCGGTCAGGACGTCCTGAACGACTTCTCGCGCCAGGTGCTGCTCGGCGAGACCTTCACCCGCGACGTCTTCACCGAGAGCCCGCTGTGGACCACCGGCGCCGCATCCGGCTCGCCGCCGAGCACGTGGGGCAGGCTCCAGATCGAGCCGGGCGTCTTCGTGCTCGCCGACTCGCCGGCCGGTGACTACGCGCCCGGGTCGCACACCTACGTCGACGCGCCGCTCGTCCCGCTTGCCGGCAAGGACAAGTGCGCGCTCTCGTTCGACGTCGGCATCCAGATGATCAACGACCCGCCGCGGGCCCCCGGCGACGAGTTCACCGAGGGGGACCTCGCGTATGTCGCCCTCGACCCGGTGGGAGCGGCGATCCTGACGGGCGAGGAGACGGCCAGCGTCTACCTCCCCATCGGGAGCTACGACGGCGACGTCGCCCTGTCCTTCGGGCTGTGGAGCGACGACGATGACGAGGTCGACGACGGGGTCTGGTTCGACCTGGTGCGCATCGACTGCCGCGCGAACGCCGTCAGGTTCCTCGACGGCACCTCCATGGCCGCCCCGCACGTCGCCGGCGTCGCCGCCGTGCTGCGCTCCTGGCTGCCCGACGCGACGGTGCCCGAGCTGCGCGCGGCGATCCTGGGCGGGGTCGACAAGCTCCCGGGCCTCGCCGGCAAGGTCGCCACGGGCGGCCGCCTGAACGCCCACGGCGCCCTGCGCGCGCTCGACCGCGCAGCCCTCACCACCGAGATCACCAAGGCCCCGCGCAAGACGGTGACTACCCGCAAGGCCAAGGCCAAGGTCACCTTCAAGTTCCGCCCGCGCGCCCAGGCCGGGCTCGAGTGCAAGCTCGACAAGGGCAAGTGGAAGCCCTGCAAGCGCACGGCGTCCTTCAAGGTCGGCAAGGGCAAGCACACGCTGCGCGTGCGCGCGAACCGCGGGCTGGGGGCGGGGCCGGTCGCGACCCACAAGTTCAGGGTCAAGCGGCGCAAGGGCTGAGGCCGCGCGGCGGCTCGTGCCGCGTAACCGTGATGTATCGTGGCGCCGCTGACGGCCCACGGGCCAGGGCCATGGCACGGATCAGTACAAGGGGGACAACCACGTGATCGCATGGTGTCTAGGTCGCGCTCGGGTCGCGCGTGCGCGCGGGCTCGTTGCGCTCGGCGGACTCGCAACGGCGGTGCTCGCGGGGGCTGCGCCGGCCTACGCTGCCGGCGAGCTCGACCCGAGCTTCGGCGGCAACGGCTACAAGCTCTGGAGGATCGGGGGCCATGACGGTGGCGCCCTGCGCGGGGTCGGGATCACGCCGGGCGGCGACTTCGTGTTCGCGGGGGGAGTCCGTGACCTTCCTCGACACGACGGCGCTGACCATGAAGGTGAGCCCGGTCGGCGAGCTCGATGAGGCCTACGGCGAGGAAGGCGTCACCCGGGCCCACTTCGGGCTGACGAACTTCTACTACGACGCGCTCGTCGACTCCCAGGGCCGGACCTGGGCCGTGGGGGAGACGGCCGAGGCCTTCTTCGGCGGCGACGTCCTCGTCTCGCGTTACCTGCCCGACGGCACTCCCGACCCGAGCTTCGGCGGCGACGGCCACGTGACCGTCGATCTCGGCGGCGGCATCACGGACAGGGGCAACGCCGCGGCGCTGCAGGGCGACGGCAAGCTCGTGGTGGCGGCCGAGGTGAGCTTCTCGCATGCCCAGGGCGGCGGCGACGAAGACTTCAACGTGATCCGCCTCAACGCCGACGGGACCCTCGACGCCACGTTCGGCGACGGCGGGGTCAAGACGCTGGACCTCTCCGGCGTCGACGACCGGCCCTACGACATCGCCGTCGCCGGCAGCTCCATCTTCGTCGCCGGCACCCGTGCCGGATACATCGGCTCGACTGGGTCCGTATCCGGCTCGCCGGACATGGTCGTCGTCAAGCTCCAGGCAAACGGCAACCCGGACGCGAGCTTCGGGACGAACGGGGTGGCGGTAGCCGACTTCGGCGGCGCGACCACCTCGGGGGCCATGGGCCTCGCGATGCGGGGCAACGCCCCGATCGTGACCGGCCGCGTGCAGCGGCCGGGCCCGCAGGACACGGTCGGCGTCGCGGCCTTCGCGGCGAACGGGCAGCTCGACAACACCTTCGGCGGCGGCGACGGGCTCGTCGAGGTCGACACGATCCCCAGCGACCAGTACGAGTGGGGACGCGACATCGCGATCGACAGCGCGAACCGCCCGGTGATCGCCGCGCGCGCTGCCGCGAACCTCGCGGCGGTGCGCCTCACCACGGCCGGCGCCCCCGACGCGGCGTTCGGCTGCAACGGCGTTGTCGTGGGCGCCGCCGACGAGAACATCGTCGTGCCCGAGGCGCTCGCCCTCACGGGCGGCGACGACCTCGTCATCGTCGGCCCCCGGGGCACCTTCGCTGCGACCGCGCTCGCCGCGGTCAAGATCAAGGGCTCCGGTCCGGCGACCGGCTGCGCCGCGCCCCCGCTCGACCCCGGCGACGAGGAGCCCACCCTGATCGGGGAGGACCCGCCGCCGCCTGAGCGGTGCTTCGCCCGTCCGGCGGGCATCCAGGGCACGGACGCCGCCGACGTGCTCTTCGGGACCAACGGCAGCGACGTGCTCGCCGGGCTCGGCGGCAACGACCAGATCAAGGCCCGCGGCGGCGCCGACCGCGCCTGCGGAGGCGACGGCAAGGACACGATCGACGGCGGCGGCGGCGCGGATCAGCTCGACGGCGGCGCCGGCAACGACAAGCTGAAGGGCGGAGGCGGCGCCGACAAGCTCGTCGGCGGCGAGGGGAACGACCGCCTCGACGGCGGCGCCGGCAAGGACCGGCTCAGCGGCGGCCCGGGCAACGACCGCCTCGTGGGCGGCAAGGGCAACGACCGCCTGGTCGGCGGCCCCGGCCGCGACGTGTGCATCGGCGGCCCGGGGAAGGACGTGGCCACCGGCTGCGAGGTGAAGAAGGGGATTCCGTAGAGAGCCGCCAGCTACCAGCTCTCAGGCGAGGCCCGGGCCTTCGCGGCGAGGCCCGGGCCGTGAAGCTGGGTGCTGGCCGCTGGCAGCTGGCTGCTAAGCCGCGTGCGTCGCCCAGCCGTCGACCGCGCGGGCCGCGTCGAGCACGGCCTCCGAGATCGTCGGGTGGGCGTGGATGATGCGGGCGAGCTCCTGGTAGCCGCCCTCGAGCGCCATCGTGTTGACGAGCTCGGCGATCATGTCGCAGGCGCGGTTGCCGACGATGTGGGCGCCGACGATCTCGCCGTAGGTGGTGTCGATGACGAGCTTCACGAAGCCGTCGCGGTCGTCGTAGACCGTGCCGGCCCCGACCGCGCCCAGCTTGAGGCGGCCGACCTTGTAGTCGAGGCCCTTCTCCTTGGCCTGCGCCTCGGTGAGTCCGACGGACGCGACCTGCGGATGGCAGAAGGTCGCGCCCGGGATCAGGTCGACGTCGACCGGGTGGGTGGGCGCGCCCGCGGCGGCCTCGGCGGCGACGATGCCTTCCTCCATCGCCTTGTGGGCGAGGGCGGGCCCGCGCACGAGGTCGCCGATCGCGAAGACCTTCTGATTCGAGGTGCGCTGGTACTCGTCGACGCGGATCTTGCCGTTCTCCTCGGTCTCGACCTTGGCGGCCTCGAGGTTGAGGGCGGCGGTGTCGGGGGCGCGGCCGCCCGCGATCACCAGGTAGTCGGCCTCGCCCTCCTGGCCGCCGTAGGTGAAGCGGACGGAGTCGCCGGTGTCCTCCACGTTCTCGACCGGGGTGCCGGTCGACACGGTGATCCCCTGTTTCTTGAAGACGCGCTCGACGACGCGCGCGCAGTCGCGGTCCTCGGCCGGAAGGATCTGGTCGAGCATCTCGATCAGCGTCACCTCCGTGCCGTAGCGGACGTAGGCGGAGGCGATCTCGGACCCCGAGGCGCCCGCGCCCACCACCGCGATGCTGCGCGGCAGCTCGTCCAGCGACCAGGCGCCCCACGTGTCAACGATGCGGCCGCCGAACTCGACGCCGGGGATCGGCAGCGCCACCGAGCCGGTGGCCAAGATCACCGCGCCGGCCTCGTACACCTCGTCGCCCACGCGGACGTTGCCGTCCTCGGTGAGGCTGCCCTCGCCCTCGATCCAGGTGACCTTGTTGCGCTCCCAGAGCATCTGCACGCCGCCCGAGAGCGTCTGCGAGACCTGCGCGCGCCGCGCGGCGAGCGCCTGCCAGTCCAGCTCGACGCCGGTGGTCTTCACCCCGAGCGCTTCGCTCGAGCGCGCCGCCTCGAGGATCTCGGCGGTGTGCAGCATCGTCTTCGCCGGGATGCACGCGTAGTTGAGACAGCGCCCGCCGGGCTTGTCCTTCTCGACGACAGCGGTGCGCTTGCCGAGTTGCGCGGCGCGGATCGCGGCAACGTAGCCGCCGGGTCCGCCGCCGATCACGATCACGTCGAAGGATTCGGCCATCTGAAAGGGATCACCTCTTGCTGTGAAGGAGAGAGAAATCGGAGGCGCTAGGTGCAGGCGCCTAGCGTTCCGACTCTATAGAACGCCCAGTGGACGGGCGGGCGGACCCGCTCAGCCCTCGCCCGGCACTCGCCGCTCGGGCATCTGGATGCGGGCCATCGCCTTGATCATCCGGTAGAAGAGCGTCCCGGCGACGGCGAGGATCACGATGTTGCCGATCACCTGCGTGACGGCCGTCGCGGCGACGAGGCCGAGCACGGCGGAGATGATCAGGATCACGAGCAGCGCCTGGAAGCCGAGCACCGCCCAGTAGCGGGCCCGCCACATCCCCCAGGCCATGACGCCCATGAGCAGGGCGGGCACGAGCGCGGCGACGACGTTCGGGCGCGCCTCCCCAGTGCGGTTGCCGAAGTCGTCGAACGTGGTCACCTCGACGCCCGCGATCCAGCCCCCGACCACGCTCAGCGCGATCACGGCCGAGATC
>PKER01000232.1 GCA_002919115.1 bacterium | reverse complement strand
CCGGCGGCGAGCACGGCGGCGACCGCCGCGGCGAGCGCGCGGCGTCGTCTCTTCATTGAGTCCTGACCTCCATGGTCGCTTGCCTTCTGTGCAAGCGGCACGCTCGCGCGCCCGCGGCGCGCGGATGTGTACGCGCGGTGAACGCGCGGTGACCATTCGGTTGCCGAGCCGCGTCAGCGCGGCGGGCGGAGGTCAGTCCTCGTAGTCGAGGATCTCCTCGGCCTCGCTCCAGCGGCCCGGCGGCACCCGCAGGGCGATGTCGCCCCGGCCGAACTCGTCGAGCGGCCAGTCGGCGGTGAGCACCGCGTCGATGCCGCGCTCCTCGAGGAGCTGGCGCCAGGCGCGCGCCGACTCGAGCTCCTCGAAGTCGCGCACGACCTCCCAGTCGTCGAACCGGGGATCCCCGACGTGCAGCTCGCGGGCGCCGTCGGCGTGCGGTTTCGAGATGGCGCGCCCGATGCGGCGCAGGCGATCCCCCAGGCCCACGGCTCCTAGTCGAGCAGCTCGACGCGCTCGATCACCTGCGGCTCGAGCGGACGGTCACGCGCGTCGGTTGGGGTCGCCTCGATCGCGTCGACTGCGTCCATGCCGTCGACAACGCGGCCGAAAACGGTGTGCTTGCCGTCAAGCCACGGCGCGGCCTCGGTCGTGACGATGAAGAACTGCGAGCCGTTGGTGTTGGGCCCGGCGTTCGCCATGGCGAGCGCCCCGCGGACGACCTTGTGGTCGTTGATCTCGTCCTCGAAGGTGTAGCCGGGGCCGCCCATGCCGGTGCCCTCGGGGCAGCCGCCCTGGATCATGAAGTCGGCGATCACCCGGTGGAAGATGAGGCCGTCGTAGAAGCCCTCGCCCGCCAGCTTCTGGAAGTTGGCGACGGTCTTCGGCGCGTCGTCGGCGAAGAGCTCGAGGGTCACGGGGCCGCGGTTGGTGTGAAGAATGGCTTGAGGCATCGGCCCGACTCTACCGGTCGCGGCCCGGGCGTCCAGGCCCGACCTCTCTAGACTCGCCCGGACGCCTCTTCATGGATCGCGCCCAGGTCAGACTCATCCGCGCCGCCGCGCTCGCGCTGCTCGCGCTCGCCGTGGCCCTCGGGATCTACGCGCTCGCCAGGGACGGCTCCGGCAAGCAGGGCAAGGGCAAGGACATCCCGCCGGTCGCGAAGCGCGACCCCGAGCCCGAGTTCCGGCCGGCCAAGGGCAAGCCCAACATCGTCCTGCTCGTCACCGACGACCAGGAGCTGGCCTCGTTCAAGCGCAAGTACATGCCGCGCACGTTCGAGCGCCTGGTCGACGAGGGCACGGTCTTCGAGCAGAACATCGTCCCGACCCCGCAGTGCTGCCCGTGGCGCGCGGCCTGGCTCACGGGCCAGTACGGGCACAACAACAACATCCTGTCCAACATCCCGGGTTACCCGATCCTCGAGGAGCCCGAGAACGTGCTGCCGGTGTGGCTGCGCAAGGCGGGCTACGCGACGATCCAGGTCGGCAAGTTCCTGAACGGCTACGAGGACGCGGTCGACAACATCGCGATGCCGGCGCCGGGCTGGGACGAGTGGCACGCCTCGGTCGTCGAGGGCTACTACAAGTACGCGATCTCCCACAACGGGAGGCTCGAGCGGTACGGGAAGAAGCCCGAGGACTACCACACGACGGTGGTCACCGACCTCGCCCTGGAGGCGATCGAGAAGTACAGCGGCGGCGACCGACCCTTCTTCCTCTCGCTCGACTACTGGGCGCCGCACAAGGAGCTGCAGAAGCTCAAGTCGGTGCGACCGGACGGCAAGCGGTGCAAGCGCGCGGCGGTGCCGGCGCCCGAGGACTGGGACAAGTTCATGGACGAGCCGCTGCCGCGCCCGCCCTCGTTCGACGAGGCCGACGTCTCCGACAAGCCGGAGATCATCCGCCGCCAGCCGCGCCTCGCCGAGGCGGACACCGCGGTGCCCATCGAGAAGAAGCTCGGCAACTACCAGTGCCGGCTCGCGGCCCTGCAGGCGGTGGACCGCAGCGTCGAGCAGATCGTGGAGAAGCTCGAGGAGCTCGGCGAGCTCGACAACACGATCGTGGTGTTCACCTCCGACAACGGCTTCTACTTCGGCCAGCACCGCCTCGCGTCCGGCAAGACGTGGCCGTACGAGGAGGGCATCCGCACGCCGCTGGTGGTGCGCGCGCCGCGGTCGGTGGCCGGCCCGAATCAGCCGAAGACCGTCAAGGAGATCGTCGCGGCGATCGACCTCGCGCCGACGATCATCGACTGGGCCGGTGGCGAGCCGTGCGACTACGAGGGCGACTGCCGGGTGCTCGACGGGCGCTCGTTCGCGCCGCTTTTGCGGGGCAAGACGGAGAAGTGGCCGCGCGACCGTGGGATCGCCCTCGAGGCCGAGGAGACCGAGCGGACGGGGCACCGCTTCCCCTGCAAGTACCAGGGGATCCGCACGCCCACCGACATGCTCAACGTGTACGAGATGCTGGTCGACGACGATGGCAAGTGCGTGCCGCACCGCGAGGCCGAGTACTACGACCTGCGCCGCGATCCCTACCAGCTCGAGAACACCTGGCGCGAGGGCGGCGCGAACCAGCGCCAGCGCCAGCTCATGCGCCGCCTCGAGGCGCTCGCCGACTGCGCCGGGATCAAGGGGCGCGACCCCAAGCCGAAGAGCGGCCACTGGTGCGAGTGACGCCGCGTCGCTCGCGCCCGCGAGTCGCCTGAGAGCCGCCGGTCGCGGAGCTGCGCTCAGGAGCCCGTCAGCCAGCGCGCCGGGTTCTCGACGAGCAGCGTGCGCTCCTGGGCCTCGGTGAGGCCGCGCTCGCGCAGCGCTGGGAGGACCTTGTCGTGCACGATCGTCGAGCTCCAGTCGACCGCGGCGCCCGCGGCGAGCATCTGCTTCTCGAGCTCGAGCGGGAACCAGTCGAGCGTCGCGCAGTAGTCGGCCGAGAGCATCATCCGGTCGGCGTAGCCGCGCTCGAGCAGGGCGACCACGGTGTCGATGCGCTGGTCGAACGGGAGGTACATCTCCAGCCCGAAGCGGTCCATGCCGATGTAGGCGCCGCGGTCGAGCACGCGCTCGATGTAGTCGAGGTCGGTGGTGTCGCCGGTGTGGGCGAGCTGGACCGTCGTGAGGTCGACGCCCTCCTCCGCGAAGATCTCGAGCTGGCGCAGGCCGGTGCCGCTCGCGGGGTGCGTGTGGGCCATGATCGGCACGCCCGTGCGCAGGCTGGCGCGCGCCGCGGCGCGGTGGAGCTTCTCGACGTTCTCGGTGATCCCGGGCGCGTCGGCCGCGCACTTGATGAAGGCGGCGCGCGCGTCGGTGCCCTGGATGCCGCGATCGATGTCGTGCACGTAGAGATCGGCGATCGCGTCGGCGTCGCGGGTGACGAGCGCGGTGGGGAGGTGGTCGTAGGTGTAGATGCCGGTCGCCGCGACCACGTTGAGGCCGGTCGCCTCGGAGACGCGCCGCATGAGGCGCACGTCGCGCCCGAGGAACATGGCCGCGGGGTCGCAGATCGTGCGCACGCCGCGCTCGACCATCGCGCGGGCGGACTCGAGCGCGAGCCCCTCGGCGCCCGCGTCATCGACCTCGCGGACCGGGTCGCCGCCGGAGACCAGCATCTGCGGGAACTGGAAGCGCACGCCCTCGTCGCGCGCGCAGAGGTGCTCGTGCACGAGCGTCACGCCCAGCTCGGCGGCGTCGATGGGCCCGCGAACGGTCTGCACCTCCGCCATCGCCGCCAATCTATCCGCCCCCGGGCCCGCCAGCTACAGTCAGCGGCGTGCCGCCCGCCTGGAGAATCAGCATGGTCGTCCTGGTCCTCTGCCTGATCGCCTCCATCGTGATCGGCGCGATCAAGCTGTGGTGAGGGGGGCCTGCGCCGCCGGCGGCTGGTGCTTGTGGCCGTCCCGCCGGCCGCATAGGATGCCCCCGCGGGCGAGACGGGTGAAGGAGGAAGGGCTTGCTGAAGCGCATCGTTGTTGGAACCGACGGATCCGAGACCGCCGACCGGGCGGTTGACCAGGCCATCGAGCTCGCCAGGCTGAGCGGCGCGGCGCTCGAGGTCGTGAGCGCGTACGAGCCCGTGTCCGGCGAGCGCCTGCGGGCCGAGGCCCAGGAGCTGCCGGGCGACGTCGCCCACGCCGTCGGCCCGCGCGAGGACGTCAACCTCAGGCTCGACGCGGTGCTCGGCCGCGCGAAGGCGGCCGGCGTGGAGGCCCGGCCGCACCCGCGCGAGGGCGACCCCGCGGACGCGATCCTCGACGTCGCCGAGGAGACCAACGCCGACCTGATCGTCGTCGGCAACAAGGGCATGACCGGCGCCCGGCGCTTCCTGCTGGGCAGCGTGCCCAACAAGGTCTCCCACCACGCGCCCTGCAGCGTCTTCATCGTGCGGACTACCTGACCCGCCAACCGCCCGTTCAGCCCTGGTGTGCGTTTTTCGAACACGTGGGCTGAACGTCCCGGTTCAGAGGGGGGAGCAGGGGCCGGCCGTCGCCCGTGCCGCGTCGAGCAGGCCGTGGCCGTAGGCGGGGTCGAACCCCGCGGCGTCGAGGGGGCGCGCCGTGCACTCGAGGTGGCGCTCGACGTCCTGCGGCTTGGGCGAGTTCCCGAGGGTCCTGCTCGCAAGCAGCAGCGCGACGGTGCCGGTGACGTGCGCCGCGGCCATCGAGGTGCCCGCACGGCGCTGCGGGCAGAAGTCCTTGGGGCTCGAGGGGCGGAAGGAGAGCTGCACGATGCCGTCGCTGGCCGGCCCCTCGACGCACTCGGTGCCGGGCTGGCCGCCGCCGGGTGCGATCAGGTCGAGCTTGCCGCCCTGCCGCGAGTAGCCGGCGACCTTGCCCTGGGCCGTGCTCGCGCCGACCGCGATCACCCGCTCCATGCGCGCCGGGAAGGCCAGCTGCTTGGACTTCGCGGTCCCGTTTCCCGCGGCGGCGACGACCACCACGCCCGCCTTCACCGCCTTGCGGATCGCCTTGCAGACGCCCGCGATCTGGGCGCAGCGGCTCACGCACTGCTTCCCGGGGCAGGCCGGGAACTCGAGGCTCAGGTTGATGACGTGGGCGCCGCGTTTGGTCGCCCAGCGCACGCCCCTGGCGATCGAGGCCGCCGTGCCGCGGCCCTGGGCGTTCAGCACCCGCACGGGCATGAGCTTTGCCCTGTACGCGATGCCGGTCAGGCCCTTGCCGTTGTTCGTGTTCTCGCCGATCGTGCCGGCCACGTGCGTGCCGTGGCCGTTCTCGTCGAGGGGGATCTTGTCGCCGTCGATGAAGTCGCGCCCGGGGAGGAAGCGCTTCGGGCCGAAGTCCGGCGAGCGCCGGTAGCGCTTGCCCTTGTCGCGGTAGGCGATGCCGGTGTCGAGGACCGCGATCTTGACCCCCTTCCCGCCTTCCCGGCCGGCGGCGCGCGCGGCCGCCCACGCCTCGGTCACCCCGGCACCGCCGTCCGAGGCGAGGAAGTTCCACTGGTCGTGGACCCAGCCGCCGACGGCGCCCGTCGTGCCGGGGTCGTTGGGCACGTACGGGGCCGCGGCACGCGCGATGTAGTTGCGCACCGCGTACCGGTAGCGGCCCGACTTGCGCAGCCTGCGCAGCACCGCGTGGACGTGGCCGGGACCCACCTCCAGCACGCGCTCCTTGCCGCCGGGCAGGCCGACCACGATCTCGCCCGGCACGACGCGCTTGGCCGCCTCGGCGGGCGCGCACAGCCACGCCGCGAGCGCGGCCAGCGTCGCGGCTACCCCCAGTCGTCGCGATCGGATGGGCATCGGGTGCATCAACAACACGCGGGGCGCCGCAGAGTAACGGCCCCCGCTTAGATACGTCCGGCGTGAACGACCGAGGCTTCGACGAGCGCGACCGCGAGCTGATGGAGGCCGCCCTGGCGCAGGCCAGGCGCTGCGCCGAGCACGGCGACGTGCCGATCGGCGCGGTGCTGGCCCGCGACGGCGAGATCCTCGCGGCCGCGG
>PKER01000233.1 GCA_002919115.1 bacterium | reverse complement strand
ACCGTGGTCGGCGGCGGCGACTCGGCGGCGGCGCTCGCCCAGTTCGGCCTCGCCGACCGGGTGAGCTGGCTGTCGACGGGCGGCGGCGCGTCGCTCGAGCTGATGGAGGGCCGCGAGCTTCCGGGCGTGACCGCGCTGTTGTCGCGCGCCGAGGCGCAGGCCGATTCGTAGGAGGAAGTAAGGAGGGCTGAGGGAGTGTCCGGGCGTACGCCGCTGGTTGCGGCCAACTGGAAGATGCACAAGACGGTCGGGGAGACCGAGGACTTCCTCGACCGCTTCATCGGCGAGATCGGCGATCTCGAGGCCGTCGAGATCGTGATCTGCCCGCCGTACACGTCGCTGTCCGCGGCGGTCGAGCGCTGCCGGCGCTCGCCGATCCGCGTCGCGGCGCAGAACATGCACGAAGCCGAGCAGGGCGCCTACACCGGCGAGGTCTCGGCGGGCATGCTGCTCGACATCGGCGTGCAGGGGGTCGTGCTCGGGCACTCCGAGCGCCGCCAGTACTTCAACGAGACCGACGAGGCGTTGGCGCGCAAGGTGGCGGTCGCGCTCGAGCGCGGGCTGGAGCCGATCCTGTGCGTCGGCGAGAGCGAGGCCGAGCGCGACGCGGGCGAGACCGAGGCGGTCCTGCGGCGTCAGATCGAGGCGGACCTCGACGGCGTCGCCGCCGAGGACCTCGCGCGGGTGGTGATCGCGTACGAGCCGATCTGGGCGATCGGCACGGGCCGCACCGCGACCCCCGAGCAGGCGGAGGAGGCAATCGCCTTCATCCGCAGCCAGCTCGCCGGCATCGACGCCGGGGCCGCCGAGGCCGTGCGCATCCTCTACGGCGGCTCGGTGAAGCCGGGGAACGCCGCCGAGCTGCTCGGGCGCGAGCAGATCGACGGCGCGCTGGTCGGCGGCGCCTCGCTCGACCCTGCCGACTTCCTCGCGATCTGCGAGGCTGCCAAGCCATGAGCCCGCTGCCGTCGGGCGCGCGCGAGCTGCCCGCGCCCTCCGTCGCGCTGATCATCCTCGACGGGTGGGGCCTCGCCCCGCCCGGGCCGGGCAACGCGATCTCGCTCGCGTCGACGCCGGTGTTCGACGAGCTGTGGGAGACGTACCCGCACACCCAGCTCTCGGCGAGCGGGCGCGACGTCGGCCTGCCCGACGGCCAGATGGGCAACTCCGAGGTCGGCCACCTGAACCTGGGGGCCGGCTCGGTCGTCAAGCAGGACCTCGCGCGGATCGACGACGCGATCGCCGACGGCAGCTTCTTCGAGAACGAGGCGCTGCGCGCCGCCTGCGCGGCGGCGCGCAACTCGCCGCGGGGCCGCCTGCACCTGATGGGCCTGGTCTCCGACGGCGGCGTGCACTCGGGCTGGGAGCACATCGAGGCCTGCATCGAGCTCGCCGCCCGGGAGGGCGTTCCCGACCTGGTCCTGCACGCGTTCACCGACGGGCGCGACACGCTGCCCGACTCGGCGCGCGGCTACCTGCAGGAGGTCGAGCGCTGGCTGCGCCGCGCCGGCCGGATCGGGACGGTCAGCGGCCGCTACTACGCGATGGACCGCGACCGGCGCTGGGACCGCACCAAGCTCGCCTACGACGCGATCGTCCACGCGCGCGGCGAGCGCGCGGCGAGCGCCGAGGAGGCGGTGGCCGCCTCGCACGAGGCGGGCGCCACCGACGAGTTCGTCCGCCCGACGGTGATCGGCGACTACGACGGGATGGCCGACGGCGACGTGGTCATCTTCTTCAACTTCCGGCCGGACCGCGCGCGGCAGCTGGTCCGCGCGCTGGGCGAACCCGACTTCGACGAGTTCCCGCGCAGCGGGGCGCCGAAGATCGAGCTCACCACGCTCACCGAGTACCACGCGGACTGGCCCTACCCGATCGCGTTCCCGCCGAAGGCGCCGGACACGACGCTCGCCGAGGTCCTCGCCGGCGAGGGCGCGACCCAGCTCCACGTCGCCGAGACCGAGAAGTACGCGCACGTCACCTACTTCTTCAACGGCGGCCGCGAGGAGGAGTGGGAGGGCGAGTCCCGCTGCCTGGTGGACTCGCCGCGCGACGTGCCCACCTACGACCACAAGCCCGAGATGAGCGCGCGCGGCGCCGCCGACGCGTTCATCGAGCGCTGGCGGGACGACGGCTTCCGCTTCGGGATCATCAACTTCGCGAACCCCGACATGGTCGGCCACACCGGCGTGATCCCCGCGGCGGTGAAGGCGGTGGAGACCGTGGACGAGTGCCTGGGGCGCGTGGTCGCCGCCGTGCACGAGAGCGGCGGCGCCTGCATCGTCACCGCCGACCACGGCAACGCCGACAACATGCTCGAGCCCGACGGCTCGCCGAACACGGCGCACACCACGAACCCCGTGCCGTTCATCGTCACGGTGCCGGGCGTGGAGCTCGCCGACGGCGGCATCCTGGCCGATGTATCGCCGACGGTGCTCGCGATGCTGGGCATCGAGCAGCCACAGGCGATGACGGGCCGCTCGCTGATCGGGCGCTAGGCCAGCGGGCCGAGGGGAGCTCAGCCCTCGGCTGCCGCCCGGCGGTCCTGCGACGCGATCGTCGGGAAGGGCTCGAGCGAGAAGACCGCCTCGACGGGCGCGTCGGAGAACCGCGCGACGCGCAGCGCGAGGCTCAGGCTCGGGTCGTACTCGCCGCGCTCCAGGCAACCGATCGTCTGGTAGTGGACGCCGAGCGCGTCGGCGAGCTCGCGGCGGGAGACGCCGTGCTCGGCGCGCAGGAGCGCGATGCGGTTGTAGACGGCGTCGCTCACGGGCGGGACGGCGCGGTCACTTGATCCGCTGCAGGGCCTCCTCGCGAGCGGCCTGCACCTGCGACCCGGACTGGCGGGCCTCGAAGCGGACGTCCGTGAGCGCGTCCTTCGACCCGTGGGCGCTGCGCAGGCCGGGTGAGCGGACCACGGCCTCGTGGTCTACGGGCGTGGAGCTAGGACACCTAGAAAATCTGACACAAGAACACTAAGATATGTATGCACCGAATGACTAAGGCAACGAACAGTCTTGAACGGACAGGAGGTGATGCGATGTCCACGCTCGTGCGCTGGGATCCGGCCCGTGAGCTGGACGTGCTCCAGGGCGAGATGAACCGGCTCTTCGACGCGTTCTTCGGCGCGCCGCGGGCGAACGGCAACGGGTCGCGGCGGCGCTGGGTGCCGGCGATGGACCTCGTCGAGACTGACGACGCGTTCGTCGTGAAGGCCGACCTCCCGGGTCTCGACCGCGACGACGTCACCGTCGAGATCAAGGACGACGTCCTCACGATCTCCGGTGAGCGCAAGGCCGAGCACGAGGAGTCCGACGACGGCTACGTACGCGTCGAGCGCTCGTACGGGTCGTTCTCGCGGACGCTGCAGCTCCCCGACGGCGTCGACCCCGACCAGGTGAAGGCGTCGTTCGACAAGGGCGTGCTCGAGGTCCGCGTGCCGAAGCCCGCGGAGCGCAAGCCGCACCGGGTCGAGATCACGGCCGGCACGCTCGAGGGCGAGGCCTCCGAGAAGTAGGCCGCGCCGCAGGGCCTTCAGACCCGACCGGGCCGCCCCGGATCCCGCGAGGGCCGGGGCGGCCCCTTTCTCACGGACGTTCAGCCCTGGTAGCCGGAAAACGAAGGCCAGGGCTGAACGTCCGGGCGGGCCCGCGCGACGTTCAGCCGTGGTAGTCGAAAAACGACGGCCAGGGCTGAACGTGGGGCGGGGCCCCGGCGTTCCGGGTGTCGGCGTAGGCCGCGGGGGCGCGTGACATCATCTTCGCCATCGCCGTTCGAACCGACAACCCGGTCCCTGCCGAGGTGCCGATCGAGCCGCTGGCCCTGCCGAGCCTCGCCGAGCTGCGGGCGACGGTGGGCGGGCGGCAGACGGTGCGGCGCTTTCTGCGCGCGCGCGGCGACGAGCGGCGCGCGCTCACGCGCGACCTCGTCTTCCGGCTGGCCGGGCACTTCACGCCGACCTTGGCCGTCGACTCGGACGGGGTGCGCTTCCACCTGAACACGGCCGACCGCGAGATCAGCCGCATCGTCTACATCTTCGGGCTGTACGACCGGCCGCTCATGCAGACGGCGTTCGCGGCCCTCGCGCGCCTCGGCGGGCCCGCCGGCTTCGAGGGCGGGCTCCTGCTCGACGTCGGCGCCAACATCGGCACCACGACGCTGACCGCGACCGCGCACTTCGGCGCGGCCGGCGCCGTGGCGATCGAGCCCGACCCGGTCAACCTGCGGTTCTTCGACCTCAACGTGGCGGCCAACGGGCTCGGCGACCGCGTCAGGGTGCACCGCGCCGCGGCCTCCGACCGCGCGGGCACGCTCGAGCTCGAGCGCTCGGACTGGAACGCGGGCGACCACCGTGTGCGCACCAACGGCGCGGGCGCCCAGGCGGGCGCGGAGGTTGTCGAGGTGCCCGCGATCCGGATCGACGACCTGGTCGAGGGCGGCGAGCTCGACCCGGCCGGGATCGGCGCCGTGTGGATCGACGTGCAGGGCCACGAGGGCCACGCGCTCGCGGGCGCGGTGAAGGTGCTGGAGGCCCAGGTGCCGGTCGTGCTCGAGTACTGGCCGGCGGGCCTGCGTGCCGCGGGCGGGTTCGAGCTGCTCGGCGAGCTGATCGCCGCCCACTACGAGCGCTTCATCGACCTCGGGCGCCCGGGCGAGCGCACGAGCCTCGCTCCCCAGCCGGTGGCCGAGCTCGGGCGCGTGGCCGAGCGCTACGGCGGCGAGGACGACCACACCGACCTCCTCCTGCTCCCAGGCGGGCTGACCGGCTGAGCGCATGCGCCCCGACCCCCAGCGGCTGCGGTTCGAGATCACCGCGCGCGACGGTCGCGCGCGGTGCGGCGTACTGCACACCGCGCACGGGCCGGTCCACACGCCCGCGTTCATCCCGCTGGCCACGACCGGCGCGGTGCGCGGCCTCACGGCCCGCGAGGTGGCGGAGCTCGGGTTCGAGCTCATCCTCGGCAACACGTTCCACCTCTTCCTGCGGCCGGGCGCCGAGGCCCTGCGCGAGCGCGGCCGCCTGCACCGCTTCATGGGCTGGGACCGGGCGCTGATCACCGACTCGGGGGGCTTCCAGGTCTTCTCGCTCGCCCACGGCTCGGTCGCCGACGAGATCAAGGGGAGGCGCGGGCGCGTCCCGGGCCACGGCTCGATCCTCGAGATCGCCGAGGAGGGCGTGCGGTTCCGCTCCTACATCGACGGCACCGAGCTGTTCATGGGCCCGGAGGAGTCGCTCGCCATGCAGGCTGCGATCGGCTCCGACATCGCGCTCGCGTTCGACGAGTGCACGCCGTTCCACGCCGACTACGACTACACGGCGCGCTCGACCGAGCGCACGCACCGCTGGCTGGACCGCTGCGTCGCGTGGCACGAGCGGCACGGGCCGCCGCGGCAGGCGTTGTTCGGGATCGTCCAGGGCGGCGTCTACGAGGAGCTGCGGCGGGCCTCGGCGGAGCGGGTGTCGGCGGCCCCGATCGACGGGATCTCGATCGGCGGCACGCTCGGCGAGGACAAGCCGCAGATGTACGAGGTGCTGGACATGACGCTGCCGCACCTGCCGGAGGAGGCCCCCAAGCACCTGCTCGGGATCGGCGAGCCCGACGACCTGATCGCGGGCATCAGGCGGGGGATCGACGTCTTCGACTGCGCCGTGCCGACCCGCCTCGGGCGCCACGGGATGGCCCTGGCGCCGCTGCCCGGCGGCCGCTTCCGCCTCAACGTCCGCTCGACCAAGCTCGCCGCCGACGAGGGCCCGCTGGTCGAGGGCTGCCCCTGCGAGGCGTGCCGCAGCCACACCCGCGCGTACCTGCACTACCTGTCGCGCGCCGAGGAGCTCACCGCGGTCCGCCTGCTCACGATCCACAACCTCACCTACCTGGAGCGGCTCGTCGCGAACGCGCGCGCCGCGATCGAGGCGGGGGGGGCCGGCGCCCCCCCCCCCCCGGGGGGGGGGG
>PKER01000012.1 GCA_002919115.1 bacterium | reverse complement strand
CGAGCCCGGCGAGCGCGGCCTCGCGCTCGAAGGGAAGGCCCTGGTCGTAGCGGGAGGCGGCACGCAGGGTGACGAGACGCAGGCCCTCGAGCTCGATGGCGATGTTGGAGACCTCGAAGGCGACGGCCTGCCGGTTCGAGATCGGCTCGCCGAAGGCGTGCCGCTGGTTGACGTACTCCTTCGCGTAGTCGAGGACCGCCTGGCAGGTGCCGACCGCGAGCGCGCACCACGCGAGCCGGGCGAGGTGCACGCACTGGGCGTAGGCGTCGGCGTTGTCCTCGCCGAGGAGCGCGCCGGCGGGAAGCTTCGCGTCGTTCAGCTCCAGGCGCCCGGTGGCGGCGGCGCGCACGCCCATCCCCGGGTCGGCCTTGATCTCCAGGCCCTCGATGTCGGCCTCGACGACGAAGAGCGCCGGGCCGGTGCCCTCGAGCTCCGCGGCGACGATGAAGAGCTCGCCGTCGCGGGCGCGCGGGACGAGGGCCTTGGTCCCGTTGAGCACGAACCCGTCGCCCGCGCGCCGCGCCTTGGTGCGCAGGTTGAACGGGTCGAAGAGGGGGCCGGGCTCGAGCAGGGCGAGCGAGCCGGCGGGCGGGTTGTCCCCGGCGAACTCGGGCAGGTAGGTGGCCTGCTGGTCGCCGGTGCCCCACAGGCCGATCGCCGTGGCGACGGCGCCGGGCGCGAGCGCGGCGACGGCGAGGCCCATGTCCCCGTGGGCGAGCTGCTCCGCGATCAGCGCGGAGGTGACGCTCGAGCGCTCCTCGAGGGGGCCGCCGTGCTCCTCGGGGATGCCGAGGGCGACGATGCCGAGCTCGGTCGCCTGGGAGAGGATCTCCTCGGGCGCCTGGGCGGCGGTGTCCGCGTCGAGCGCGGCGGGGCGCAGGCGCTCGGCCGCGAAGTCGCGCATCGCCTCCATGAGCATCTGCTGCTCGTCGGTGGGCGTGAGGTCGAAGAGGTCGCCCCCGCTCCCGCGCTTCTGGCGGTGCGCGGGGCCCGCGCCGCTCACCCGCTTGAAGGTGCGCTGGGCAGCGCCCGCCGCGCGGAAGCCGTTCTTCGTCGCGTTGTGGACGAGGCGCTCGGTCGGCTTGCGCAGGCCGAAGCGGTCGAGCAGCTCGGAGCTCGCGAGGCCGCGGAGAGCGCGCAGGCCGAGGCCCATGCTGCGCTCGGCGAGGGAAGTGGGTGCGTCGGGCTTGGCCACGGTGGGAAGCGGAGAATACATCGTGACATCAATCGATGTCACGTCGAACCGCGACACATAGTAGCGGCGCGCCCGCGAGCGCGCCGCAGCCCGTGTGCGGGCAGGGGTGGATGGGCGGTGCCGGGCTCGAACCGACGACCTCTCGCTTGTAAGGCGAGTGCTCTCCCAACTGAGCTAACCGCCCGGGGTGATTATGCGGGAATCGGACTGCCGCCCGGCGGGGAAAGGCGCGAGAATGGCTCGCCGTGGATCTGGGACTGGAAGGCCGCGTGGCGCTCGTCATGGGCGCGAGCAAGGGCATCGGCCGCGGGATCGCGGCGGCGCTGGCGCGCGAGGGCGCGCGGGTCGCGGTGACGAGCCGCTCGCTCGAGCGCGCCGAGCAGGCCGCGCGGGAGATCCCAGGCGAGCTCGCAGGTTTCGCCGCGGACAGCGCGGACCTCGACGGGCTCGCGCGCCTGCCGGGCCTGGTGGCCGAGCGCTTCGGTGCGCCGGTCGATGTGCTCGTCACCAACACCGGCGGCCCGCCCGCCGGGGACGTGTTCGCGCACGGCCAAGAGGCGTGGGAGGAGGCCTACCGGGAGCTCGTGCTCGCGCCGCGCGCCCTGATCGAGGCCGCGCTGCCGGGCATGCGCGAGCGCCGCTGGGGGCGGATCGTCAACGTGGGCTCCTCCTCCACCGAGGAGGTGATCGACCACCTGGCGCTCTCCAGCGTCCACCGCCTGGCGACGGTCGGGTACTTCAAGGTGCTGGCGCGCGCGGTGGCGCGCGACGGGGTCACGGTCAACACCGTGGCCACCGGGAAGTTCGCGACGGAGCGGCTCGCCGCCGTGCACGGGTCGATGGAGGAGGCGCGGCGCGTGGCCAGCGAGATCGTCCCCGCGGGCCGGCTCGGCGAGCCGGAGGAGTACGGGGACCTGGTCGCGTTCCTGTGCTCGGAGCGCGCCGCGTACCTGACCGGCGCCGTGATCCCGCTCGACGGCGGGCTGCTCGCGTCGACCTGAGTCAGTTGTGCACGAGGGTGCCGTCGGGGTGCAGCGTCGCGTTCACGCGCGACATCGCCTCGCGCTGCATGTCGCCGATCTCGTCGATCGTGAGGCCGTCGACCAGGCCGAGGCCCGCCCAGCGGCCCTGCTCGTAGACGCGGACGCCGAAGTCGAGCTCCTGGTCGGGGCGGGGGGAGGCGAAGACGACGGCGCAGCGCCCCTGCGCTGAGCCCGGCTCGAGCAGGGTGGCCTCGGCGTCGACGCGGGTGACGAGGGTGGCGCGGTAGCGGTGCACCTTGTAGGCGTGGACGCCGTCCTGGCGGGCGACCGGGTCGCTGTTCCAGGCGCGCACGCAGGGGTCCTCCGCGCTGCCCTCGCTCTTGGTCCCGCCGAGCTGCGTGCCGACGACGACCATCGCGACGAGGAGGGTCGCGGCGGCCGCGACGATGGCGAGCCGGCCCCTCAAGAGCGGGCGGGCGCAGCCTCGGGCTCGGCCCCGGGTTCCTTGAGCAGCTCGCCCCGGCGGGCGCGGGCGATGATCCAGGCGCCGCCCGCGACGACCATCACGAGGCTGATCACCTGCGGCTGGGTGAGCCCGAGGAGGACCTCGTCGTTGCGGCGGATGAGCTCGATCAGGAAGCGCTCGGCGCCGGTACCGACCAGGTAGAAGGCGAAGAGCATGCCCGGGGCGAGGCGGTGGCGGGCGCGCCAGAGCGCGTACGCGAGCAGGCCGACGGCGAGCGTCTCGTAGATCGGCGTCGGGTGGACGGGCACGTCGGTGGGCACGGCGCCGTTCGGGTAGGCCATGGCCCACGGGCCGTCCCATGGGATCCCGTAGTCACCGTCGCCGGAGAGCTGGCAGCCGATCCGCCCGATCGCGTAGCCGGCGGCGAGGGGCACGGCGGCGACGTCGGTGAGCGTCCAGTTGAAGAAGCCCCGCCAGGCGCCCCAGGCGAGCACGGCGACCGCGCCGCCGATGGCGCCGCCGAACCAGACCAGGCCGGTCCCGGAGAACAGGTTGCCGAGCACATCGTCGCTGACCTCCGACCAGTGCTGGATCAGGTAGTCGATGCGGGCGCCGACGAGGCCGCCGATCAGGGCGGCGAAGAGCATCTCGTAGGCCCAGTCGGCGGGCTTGCCGAGCTCGGTCAGGCGCTTCGCCGCGATCGCGCCGGCGGCGACGAACCCGAGCGCCATGCAGATCCCGAAGGTCTGGAGGGTGAGCGGGCCGATCTCGATTTCTGGTTGCATCGCGACGCTTTGAGGTTTTGGGATCGGGCCCTGGGAAGCAGCCCCGACGGGATTCGAACCCGGCTCTTCCGCCTTGAAAGGGCGGCGTGCTAACCCTTACACCACGGGGCCCTGCGGCGGAGTCTAGGGGGCGAACCCAGCGCTGCCCATCCCTGTATGCGTTGATGCCACCACGTCCGGGCACGCCGCGCAAGCCACACCTGCGGGCGCGCGCTCGCGAGCTTCGCCGCCGAGGCGCCTCGATCCGCAGCATCGCCGCGGCGCTCGGCGTCTCGCCGTCCACGGCCAGCGCGTGGGTGCGGGACATCCGGCTCACCGAGGAGCAGGCGCGGGCGCTGCGCGCCGCCCATCGGGGGCCGGCGGCGGTCGCCCGCCGCACGGGAGCCTGGTCGACCCTCTGCCGCCGGCGCCGTGAGCGCGCCCAGGCCGAGGGACGCGCGGCGGCGCGCAACGGCGACCCGCTGCACCTCGCCGGGTGCATGCTGTACTGGGCGGAGGGAGCGAAGGATCGCAACCAGCTCTCGTTCGCCAACTCGGATCCCGCGATGGTGCGCACGTTCTGCAGGTTCCTGCGCGAGTCGCTGCGCATCCCGGACGAGCGGATCACCATCCGCGTCAACGCCTACACGAACGGCGACCTCGACGCCGAGGCGATCGAGGCGCACTGGCTGGCGGTGTGCGGGCTGCCCCGTGCCCAGCTCCGCAAGTCGGTCTTCGACTACCGGCCCGCCTCGAGCAGGGGACTCCGCGAGCGCAAGCTCCCCTACGGCGTCTGCACCGTGAAGGTCACGCGCAGCACCGCCATCGTCCAGCACATCTACGGCGCTATCCAGGAGTACGCGGGGTTCGACGAGCCGCGCTGGCTCGGCTGACCGGAGGCTCAGGCGCGCGCGGCCGCGGTCGCGGTGCCCCGGCCCCCCGCCACCGAGAGGGCGCTGCGCACGCGCCGAAGCAGCGCGTCGGTGTCGGGATCGACCCCGACGGGGCTGGCGCGGCGCAGGCGCGGCTCCGCGAACCGGATACGCCTCCTTGGCGTCGGCGGAATCGCGACGCGAGGTGCAGGCACGCCGCGATTCCGCCTCACTGACGCCAGGCCGCCGCGCGGTACGTGTCCCTGGGGAGGAGTCAGGGCCGGCACGCGCGCGACGGAACGCACACGATGTGCCTCTGCACGTTGGAAGGAGGAGTCGGGTGCAGAGAGACTGTGCATGCAGCACAGGGTGCCGACGCCGAGGCCCGGTTTGTATGTACGCGCGGCAGAAACTTCGCGGGGCGGTTTTCGCCCTGCGGTCGAGGCGCCCGCCTACGGGACGAGCGCCTCGAGCAGCGCCTTCTGGGCGTGCAGGCGGTTCTCCGCCTGGTCCCACACGGCCGAGCGCTCGCCGTAGAGCGCGCCCGGCGTGATCTCCTCGCCGGGGTGCGCGGGCAGGCAGTGCAGCACGACCGCGCGCTCGCTCGCGACGTCGAGCAGCGCCTCGTTGAGCTGGTAGGGCGCGAGCGCCTCGCGCCGCGCCTGCGCCTCCTCCTCGTCGCCCATGCTCACCCACACGTCCGTGTAGAGCGCGTCGGCGCCCTCCGCCGCGGCGCGCGGGTCGCCGGTCTGCTCGCTCGCGAGCCCGTCCTCGAGCCGGTACCCCTCGGGCGCCGCGACCACGACCTCGGCCCCCGCGGTCCGCCCGAGGATCGCGAGCGACCGCGCCACGTTGTTCCCGTCGCCCACGTACGCGATCCGCAGCCCCTCCAGCGAGCCGAGCCGCTCGCGCAGCGTGAGCAGGTCCGCGAGCGCCTGGCACGGGTGATGGGCCGGCGTGAGCGCGTTGACCACGGGCACGTCCGCCGCCTCCGCGAGCAGCTCCACGCTCTCGTGCGAGCCCGAGCGGATCACGATCGCGTGCACGTAGCGCGAGAGCACGCGCCCCGTGTCGCCGATCGACTCGCCGCGCCCGAGCTGCAGCTCGTCCCCGCGCAGCGGCAGCGGGTTCCCGCCGAGCTCGCTCACGCCCACCTGGAACGAGACCCGCGTGCGCGTCGACGGGCGCTCGAAGAAGAGCGCCACGGTCCGCCCGCCGAGCGCCCCGGCGCCCGCGCCCTCGGCGCGCCCGGCCTTGAGCTCGGCCGCGCGGTCGAGCAGCGCCTCGAGCGTCGCCCGGTCGAGCTCCTCGCCTGTCAGAAAGTCCTTGCCCTGAAGATCAACAGCCATCGGAAGCGCGCCATCTTACGGATCTCGGGTTCACTTTCGGATTGTGCCCCTCGCGGTGATCACGTGGAACCTGTTCCACGGGCGCGACTTCCCGCCGGATCCGGCGCTGTTTACGTGGCGCTCGCGCCTCTTGCGGATCCCCGAGCGCAACGCCACGCACGTGCAGCTCAACCGCGACCTGCTCCGCGAGTTCGCGCTGGTCCTGAACAGCCTGCGGTGGGACGTCGCCCTCCTCCAGGAGTGCCCGCCGCGCTGGCACGCCGCGCTCGCGCGCGCCTGCGACGCCGAGGCGCACGCGGTGCTCACGTCGCGCAACTCGCTGCCGCGGCTGCGCGCC
>PKER01000011.1 GCA_002919115.1 bacterium | reverse complement strand
CGCCCCCGCGCCCGGGCGCCCCTCGATCGCGCGCCCGACCCGCACGGCGAGCGGCAGCGCCGCCGAGCCCGTCGCCTCGTCCTCGGCGACGCCCACCTCGGTGACGAACGAGCGGGCGCGCACCCGCCCCGCGTCGCGGTCGGCCCACGCCCAGCAGTAGGCGAAGCCCGCGTCGTCGGGGGGACCGTCAAGCGCGTCGACCTCGTCGGGCGAGCCGTACTCGATGAACTCGAACGGCGGGCACCACGCGGCGCGCGCCTGGATGTAGGTCAGCTCGGCCTCGGTGCGGACCGGGACCTCGCCGGCCGGCGGGCGCAGGACGGCAGTCGGGACCCCCTCGCGGGCGAACAGCCAGGCCGTGCCCACGAGCGGGTGCCCGGCGAGCGGCAGCTCGGTCGCCGGCGTGAAGATCCGCACCCGCGCCTCACCCCAGTCGTCGACGAACACGGTCTCGGCGAACCCGAGGTCCGCGGCCACGCGCTGGCGCGCCTCCTCGGGGACCTCGACCCCCTGCAGGAACACGCCGAGCTCGTTGCCGCCCGAGCCGTCCGCGGCGGTGAACACGCGCACAACGTCGAGGGTCGCCATCGACCCCCAGCTACCCCCGGTGCGCGCGCCCGAACCCATCAGACGCGCTGCACGTGGGTGTGCTTGAAGTCGTCGGGGTACTTGAACCCGTACCCGGCGAGCCAGTCGATGCCGATGTGCGCGGTCCAGGCGAGGCCGACCTGCACGGCCACGCCCGAGCCGGCCAGCACGCCGATCGCGCCGAGGGCCAGCGCCGCGGGCAGCGCGTGGCCGAGGTTGTAGATGACCGCGCCCGCTCGCGGGCCGAGCGCGTACCCCGCGATGCTCACGTCGGGAGCGAGCAGGAGCAGGATCAGCGCGAGGATGCTCCAGCCGCCGTCGATGTAGAGCGCGAGCGCGCCGGCCGCGAGCGCGAGGCCCGTGAGCCGGATGAGCAGCGCCGGGAAGCGCTCGGCGCTCACGGCGCGCTCAGAGGATCGGGAGGTAGCGCTCGATCTCCCAAGGGGTGACCTGCGCGCGGTACTCCTCCCACTCCTCGCGCTTGATCTCGATGAAGCGCTTGAAGGTGTGCTCGCCGAGGATGCGCAGCACGAGCTCGGACTCGGCGGCGATCTCGATCGCCTCGCCGAGCGAGTCGGGAAGCTGCTCGATCCCGCGCTGGACCCGCTCCTCCGGGCTCAGGTGGTAGAGATTCTGCTCCATCGGCTCGGGCAGCTCGTACCCGCGCTCGATGCCCTCGAGGCCGGCGTGCAGCATGGCCGCGAAACACAGGTACGGGTTGCAGGCCGGGTCCGGGCAGCGCAGCTCGACGCGGGTCGCCGCCTCCTTGCCCGGGTGGTAGAGCGGGACGCGGATCAGCGCCGAGCGGTTGCGACGCGACCACGCCAGGTACACCGGCGCCTCGTATCCCGGGACGAGCCGCTTGTAGGAGTTCACCCACTGCGCGAACAACGGCGCGATCTCGCGCGCGTGGCGGAGCTGGCCCGCGATGAACGCCTTCGCCACGTCCGAGAGGTAGTACTGGTCGTCGGGGTCGAAGAACGCGTTCTTGCCGTCCCGCCACAGCGACTGGTGGACGTGCATGCCCGACCCGTTCTCGCCGAACAGCGGCTTCGGCATGAAGGTCGCGTGCCAGCCGTATCGCATGGCGTACTCCTTGACGACGATGCGGTACGTCATGCAGTCGTCCGACATCTCGAGCGCGCTCTTGTAGCGCATGTCGACCTCGTGCTGCGAGGGCCCGACCTCGTGGTGCGTGTACTCGACGTGGATGCCGAGCTGCTCGAGGGCGAGCACGGTGTCGCGCCGGACGTCGGAGCCCGCGTCGAGCGTGGTCAGGTCGAAGTAGCCGCCCTCGTCGAGGACCTCGGGGACGCCGTTGGCCGGCCGGTCCGACTTGAAGTAGAAGAACTCAAGCTCGGGCCCGATGAAGAAGTCGTCGAAGCCCAGCTCCTCGGCGCGCTTGAGCGCCCGGCGCATGATCCAGCGCGGGTCGCCCTCGTAGGGCTCGCCGCCGGGCACCTGGATGTCGCAGAACAGGCGGCCGACGCCGTTCTCCTCGGGGCGCCAGGGCAGGATCGCGAAGGTGCTCGGGTCGGGCATGGCGATCATGTCCGACTCCTCGATGGGGTTGAACCCGGTGATCGACGAGCCGTCGAAGCCCATCCCGCCCTGGAAGGCGTCCTCGAGCTCGGCGGAGTTGATCGAGAAGCTCTTGAGCTGCCCGAGGATGTCGGTGAACCACAGGCGAATGAACCGGATGCCCTTCTCCTCGACGATGCGGAGAACGTCCTCGGCGGTGGTTTTCCCTTGCTCGGTATCGGCCATCAGTTCCTCCAGGGTCGACCGCAGGCGGAGTGCGGACGAACATTAACCGGGGTCGCAGCGGCTCGCGAACCGAGGCGCTCTGCGGCGATCGTGAGGGGGGCGGCCGAGCACGCCTGAGCGCTTTCAGCGTGGTATAAACTTACTTTGCGTAAGTAACCCGCTAAAGGTAAAGTAATGGACAGGTAAACGGCGGGTAAAGCCAGGGAGCCCCGGAGGTGTACTGGCAGTGACGATCAAGACCGACTACAGCCGTTTCGACATCCACGACACCCTGACCGCGCCCGAGGGCAGCGCCAAGATCCTCGAGGGCGTCGGGCGCACCGGCGACATCCCGAAGTTCTTGGGTGTGCTCGCTGGGGCCCCGGCCGCGATCCGCGCCTACGCGCTGGCCCGCCACGAGCTTCGGCGCGGAGTCCTCCCCCGCCGCACCCGCGCCCGCATCGCGCTCGCGATCGCCGAGCGGCGCGGCGACAGCTACTCGATCGCCCAGCACGCGCGCGCCGCCCGCGAGGCCGGGCTCGGCCTCGACGAGATCTCCCGGGCGCGCTCCTTCACGTCGAGCGACCCGCGCGAGGCGGCCCTGCTGGCCTTCCTGAAGGAGCTCGTCGAGTCCGAGAGCCGCCCCTCGGCGCACCTCGCCGAGGAGGCGCGCGAGGCCGGCTGGTCCGACGAGGAGATCCTCGAGGCGATCGCGCACGCGGCCCTCAACGACTTCCAGAGCCTCGTCGCCAACGCCGCGGCGCTGCCGCAGGACCAGACCGACCCTTCGGTCTTGCCAGCAGCCGCATAGTTCGCTAAATCGTGTATTTGGCCTCAGCCCTTCGCTGGGGCCACCCGAGAGGACCCCCCTTTCCCCCGAATCCCTCATACCCCCGATAACCCCCATATCCCCAAGAAGCGCTGAAGCCCGTCGCGTTTCGCGGCGGGCTTCGGTTCGGAGGGGGTTCGTTGAGGGCTACAGGAGCCTGAGGCTCGGGGCTAGCCGCAGTTCGGCCAGGGGTTGGGCCAGCCCTTGCGCTTCGCCTTCCGGTGCAGCAGCACGGCCACCACGGCCTGCGTCTTCCACGTGAACCGGATCGGGTTGCCACCCGGCGACTTGGGGGCGGTGCGCCAGGTCGAGAGCTTGAACTGGAACGCGCCCCAGTGACGGTCGCGCTTCTTCTTGCCCGGGCTCACGGCCCGCGGGTTGTGACCCGACTCGCACTTGCTCGTCCGGCGGGCCCAGCGCTTCTCCTTGACCTTGAAGGCGTTGTAGATCGGCGCGTACTTCGCGTGGACCTTCTTGCGCTTGTTCACCTGGCGAGTCTCGTCCGCGCCGTCGCCACCACCAACGGCGCCGATGCCGCCGTTCGCGCCGTCGGCGCTCGCCGCGCCGGCGAGCATCGCGATCAGCGCCAGACAGACCGCCCAGAAAGCGAACCGGTCGGGCCGCGGGTCCACACCGGCCGCGCGGTCGGTGCGGGAACCGGCACGCTCCCGGCGCTCGCTTCCTCTCCTCGCTGAACTCAAGTCTTCGTACATGTCTCGTCTCTCGCTGGCGGGGTTAGCTGTCGGGCTCGCGCTAACGAGTCGCGCTACGCGGCCTTGCCGCGATTCGCCCCGTGCCGGCCACCTGGGCCGGCCAGTGGGTTCCCCACTCCCCGCGGATATGTGGCGGGGATTAAGCGACGGCGGCACACTAGCAGAAAGATCAGGCGGAAGTTTGTGTTTTGTTAGCGCCGCTTAGGAAACGCACGCAACCAGCGGATATTCGCCGCCCTTCGTTCAGCCCTGGTCGTCGGGAAACGGCGACGTGGGCTGAACGTGCGGTCGGGGGCGCGCTTCGTTCAGCCCTGGTCTTCGGAAGGCGGCGACGTGGGCTGAACGTGCGGGGGCGGGGCGGCCGGCACGAGGCCGCAGCGCGAGGGCTCGCGCCGAGGGTCCCCCGCAAATAGATGGCCCCGCCGAAGCGGGGCCATCCGTAGCAGACCTGTAAGCCGGATTCTGTCGAGTGCGTTCATCTATCTCTCCGGCCGAAGCCGGAGGGCCGCCTGAGGCGGCCTGCGCCCTACCTGGATCTCGCCGGGCCGGGTCATCGATCCTGTTTGGGCTTGCACCGGACGGGGTTTAGCCAGCCGCCGCGTCACCGCGACGCTGGTGCGCTCTTACCGCACCGTTTCACCCTTGCCTGTGCGCGCCTCCAACAAGCCCGGCTCGAAAGCCGTGCCCGGCTTCGCTTCCGAAGCCTTGCCGGAAGCGCGCCATCGGCGGTCTAGTCTCTGTGCCACTTTCCCTCGGGTTTCCCCGGGTCGGCGTTACCGACCGTCCTGCCCTGCGGTGTCCGGACTTTCCTCGAGAGGCATCACCTCCCGCGAACGCACGGTCTGCACCAGTCGATCTTAAGGCCTGTTCGCCGCAGGACGACGGTCAGGTGAGCTGCGAGCCACAGGACTGGCAGCCGGACACGAGCATCTCGCCGCCGCAGACGATGCACTTCGCGCTGCCCGTCTCGACCAGGTCCTCCCAGGCGCGCAGGACGCGGTCCTCGAGCGTGGGCCGGTCCGGGTCGAACAGCCGGTGCGGGTCGCGCCGGCCCGCGCCCACGCAGCTCGCGCGCCCGCGCACCGCCGTGCCCGTCCGCAGCAGCGCCCGGCTCATCTCACGCTCCTGAACACGCCCACGACCTTCCCCAGGATCTTCGCCTCGGTGGTCACGATGGGCTCGTAGGCGTCGTTCTCGGGCTGCAGGCGGATGCCGTCCGGCTCGCGGTAGAACCGTTTCACCGTGGCCTCGTCTTCGATCAGGGCGACCACGATCTCGCCGTCGCGCGCCTCCTCGGCCTGCTGGACAACCACGTAGTCCCCGTCGAGGATGCCGGCGTCCTTCATCGAGTCGCCCTTGACGCGCAGCACGTAGTCGCCCTCCTCCCCGCCGATCACCTCGGGCACCTGGAGGTACTCCTCGATGTGCTCCTCGGCGAGGATCGGCGTGCCCGCGGCGACCTGGCCGACGAGCGGCAGGCCCTGGCCGCGCATCGCCTGGCGCGCCTTGTCGACCAGGAGCTCGATCGCGCGCGGCTTCGTCGGGTCGCGCCGCAGCAGGCCGATCTTCTCCAGGTTCGAGAGGTGCGCGTGCACGGTAGAGGACGAATGCAGGCCCACTGCCTTGCCGATCTCCCGCACCGTCGGGGGATAACCGGTCTTCTCCGCGTACTTGCGGATGAACTCGAAGATCTCGTGCTGGCGCTTGGTCAGGTCCATGAGTGGCTCCTAGGTTCCTTTTTCGTCACGGGAGCCGGCTGGTCGCCGTGCCCTACGAACACATGTTCGTAGAGTAGAGGTCCCGCCGGACGGACGCAATGCGCCCAGCCGAGGCCACTACAATCAAGCCGCCAAGCAAGCGGCTGTGGCGGAACTGGTAGACGCGCAAGGTTGAGGGCCTTGTGGCCCGCGAGGGCCGTGGAGGTTCGACTCCTCTCAGCCGCACTCCGGAGCCGGGGGCGCAGGAAGCGCCCCCGGCTTGTTCGTTTGCGCGGTCGTCCGGGTCTGTCGAGTTGTGCCGCCAATAGCGGCTTGAGTGCGAGAACGCGAAGTCGCGCCCGCCACCCCGACTGGCGACTGGCAGCTGGCCGCTGGC
>PKER01000177.1 GCA_002919115.1 bacterium | reverse complement strand
CCCCGAGGTGAGGCGGATATGTGCGGCTATATCGAACAAATCCGCCTCACTCGGGTTGGCGGGGCGGCTACGGGGCCGCGTGGACCACGTACGTGAAGCGGGTGCGCGGCTCGCCGCGGGCCACGAAGCGGCCGGCGCGCACGCGGACCACGTTGGTCGGGCGCAGGCGGCCCTTGCGGCGCGGGTCGGCGTACTGGATGAGGACGACGCTCCCGGCCTCGACGTTCGGGTCCTTCACGCGCGCCACGCCGCGGCGGTTGAACTTGGGCTTGCGCTGGCCGGCGACCGAATCGGGCTCCCGGGGCGCGACAAGCGGGTCCCACTCCTCGGCCTCCCCGGGCCTTCCGCCCTCGATGAACGATGTGGCCACCCACGTCGCGCCCTCGAACGTCACGACGTCGCCGCTCAAGTAGAACTGCTCCGGCTGCCACGCGCCCAGCCACACCATGCCGTCGCACCCGGGCAGGGTCAGGTCGGCAACCGCCTCCTCCCCTCCGAGGATCCACCGCATCGAGATCTGGGAGCCGATGCCCGGGGGCGCGAGCAGAACGGGCGCCACAACGCTCGGCATCTGGAACCCGGTGGCGAAGTCGCTTGGCTGGCCGCGGTTGGGCGGCGGCGGCGAGAAGTAGTTGTCGGGGCCGACTGGGAACGTCACCGCCGACCCCTGGTTCCCGTATCCGAAGTGAAACTGGACGACGCCCGGCTCGTCGGAGCGCTCCACGCAGTTGGCGAGCGGCCTCGGGATCGCTTGCGCGTGCTTGGGCGTCAGCAGGAGCAGCGCGGCCGTAAACGCCAGCAACCCAAGAAGCAGCTGGCGTGCGTCGAAGCCGCCTCGCGCACGCCGAGCTTCGCGCGCGCGCCCTCGTCCGTAAGTAGTCATGGGTCCTCTCCCCCAGGTCGGTGGCCCGCGGCCAGGTGAGTTTCGGACGAACGTACAGCGGGCGGCGCGCCCACGCCACCCTCCTGGACGACCCGCCGGGCCCGAGTGAGGCGGATATGTGCGGCTATGTCGAATAGATCCGCCTCACTCGGGTTGGCGGGGCGGCTACGGGGCCGCGTGGACCACGTACGTGTACAGCGGTCCCCCGCCGGCGCCAGTCCCCTGGCCGATCAGACCAGGGCGCTGCGGACCGCCTCGCGGGCGTCCTCGGGCTCGAGCACGACCAGGTCGCCCGCGCCCTTGAGGATCTCGCGCACGAGCCAGTCCATCGACCCGTAGGGGAGCTCCACGACCACCGCGCCGTCGGCCAGCTCCTCGACCACCGTGCGCTCCTCGCGCAGCCAGCGGGCGCGCTCGGGCGAGACCCAGACGCGCGCGACCCCGGCGCTCGCCACCTCGCCCTTCACGAGCCACTCCTGCTCGGCGAGCTTCTCCTCGACGCCCTCGCGCGGCTCGAACTCGCGGTCGGTGATCACCGCCTCCTTCATGCGGTCGAGCCGGAAGTGCCGGGTGTCGTCGCGGCTCAGGTCGTAGCAGCCGAGGTACCAGCCCTCCGGCCCGTTCACGAGCTGGTAGGGCTCGACCTCGCGCTTCACGAACTCGTCCTCGTTCTCCTTGTAGTAGTGGAGCTCGAGCACGCGGCGGCGCTGGATCGCGTCGTTGACCGTGAAGACAACGTGCGAGTCGTCGCGGCCGGGCGCGATCTCCAGGCCCTCCTCGGACGGGTCGTGGCCGAGCGCCTCCACGATCTTCTCGCGCGCGGTGCGCAGGCCCGCCTGCGGGAGGTGGTCGCCGAACAGGTCGATGGCGGCGATCAGCGCCTTCGCCTCGAGCGGCAGGAGCCGCGCAGGCCGGTCGAAGTTGTCGCCGTAGGTGTCGGGATCGACCTCGATCTCGTCGCCCACGATCTCGGCGTAGAGCACGTAGGTGCCGCCGCCGAAGTTGACGACGTTGAGGACCTCGATGTCCTCCTCGAGCTCGTCCCGCGAGATGTTGAGCTCGCGCAGCACCTCGTCGACCTGCAGGCGCTCGCCCGCGCGCGCCGCGCCGATCAGAAGGCCCGCGAGCGTGACGAGCCGCGCGAAGCGCTCGGGGCGGATCACCGACTCGCCGCGCCCGTTCGAGCGCGACGCCTTGCCGTTCGACTCCGGCTCGGGCCGCTCCACGGTCTCGGCGACCTCGAACGTGCCCTCGTGGCGCTCGGCGAGCAGCGCCCGGCGCTGCTCCGCCTCCCCGCGGAGCTCGTCGGGCGCGAGCACGCGGGCGTTGTCACGCCAGGAGAGCACCCAGGAGATCAGCTGGCGCGGCGAGGCGTACTCGGTCTCGTACACCATCCCGCGCCCCTTCACGCCGTCCTCGGGGCGCGGCTTGCGCAGCTCCCCGTACTTGGCGAAGTCGCGCTCGACGAGCCAGGCGATCCGCTCGCGCACGAAGATCGACGCGGTGCCCTGGATGCTGCCCATCTGCCAGTCGGCGCGCTGCGCGTAGTCGCGCCGGTCGAAGTCCTCGGGCGGGTGGAAGTCGTGCTCGGCCTTGGTGGCGTACGAGACCTTGCCGCGGATGCGCGAGAGCCGGAAGACCCGCACGGCGTCGCGCTCGTGGGAGTACCCGATCAGATAGAACTGCCCGTCGCGGAAGACGAGGTGGTACGGGTCGACCTTGCGGTCGGAGACCTCGTCGCGCTCCATCGAGTAGTAGCTGAACTCGATCGTCTTGCGGCGCGAGATCGCGGTCTCGATCTTCGCCAGGCGCTGCGAGAGCTCGCGGCCGCCGCCCGACGTGGACAGCCGCACGTCGATCGGGACCGCCTCGCCCTCCGACAGCGGGCTGCGGCGGCCCCACGAGACCTGCTGGAGCGCGAGCCGCAGCGGCTCGGCGTAGGCGAACTCGCCGTCGAGGAGCGCGAGGGCGGTGCGCAGCGCGGCGAGCTCCCCGTCGGTGAACTCGATCGCCGGCAGGTAGTAGTTCTCGGGCGGCAGCGTGTAGAGCTCGGCCTCGAAGAAGCCCTCCGCCGGCTTGTCCACCTGCAGCGTGATCCCGAGGCTCTCCAGCTCGGCGCGGTCGGCGTAGAAGCGGCGCGCGAAGGCGTCCTCGTTCATCGAGCTGTAGCCCTCGACCTCCCGCTTGATCTCGAGCGCCGAGACCGGACGGCGATTGGCCATCAGAAACGAGATCAGGGAGAGCTGGCGGATGAGCTTCTCGGTGTCCTTGGCCATCGCGACGAGAATATTGAGCGCTCACGGAACTTCCAGACCCACTCCGTGGCGGAAACCGCGCAATTTGCGCGCGAGCGAATGCCCCACGGGCAGCCCGAGGTCGAATAGGCTTGCCGTCGCCCACGGGGGCACGTCATTTGATCGGCGCCGGCACCTTCATCAATCCGCTGCTCAAGGTCATCACCACGGTGGCGATCCTGGGCGCGGTCTACTACTTCGTGATCCGGCCGATCCTCGAGACCACCGAGGAGGCGATCGACAAGGGGGCCCGCATCGCCCGCGAGGCGCAGGCCGAGGCGCGCGAGCGCTCGGCGCAGATCCAGGCCGACATCGCGCGCAACCAGATCGACAGCGCGATCACGAGCTTCCAGGGGATGGGTTGGCGCGAGGCGATCGACCAGCTGCGCTCCTGCAAGCGCGAGGCCGGGTCCGACGCGCGCGCCCTCGACCGCTGCCGGACGCTCGCCCACAGGCTGCAGACCGCGGTGCGGCCGCAGCGGACGCAGGCCCTGAGCTACGCGCAGACGCTGGCGGCGCAGGGCCGCTCAGCCGACGAGCGCCGCGTGGCCGAGTGCCTGAAGCAGGCGGGGCTGAAGCCCGGCCCGAACCGGCGCTGCGCCGAGCTCGCCCGGGACCTCGTCTTCAACCCGTAGGCGGCTACGCCGCGCGGCGCTCGCGGAAGAACGCGCCCGAGCCGATCCCGCGGTCGTACTTCGACCAGCGCTCGCCCTCGGGGAGCTCCCGCTCCAGGCGGTCGAAGCTGCCCAGCTTGCCGCCGAGGTTGTCCATCGCGTGCACCAGCGTCGCCTCGCGGGTGGCGGGCACCACCGGCGAGCCGTGTTCGAGCGAGCCGTGGTGCGAGAGGATGATGTGCAGCACGGCCTGGGCGAGCTCGGGGTCGAAGCCCTCGATCTCCTCGATCTCGCGGCGCACGAGGTAGTAGCCGAGCGGGATCTCGCCCTGCAGCTTGCCGGCGTCGGTGAGGTCGATCGCGAGCGGGTCGTCGTTGTAGGCCTGGGTCTTGCCGATGTCGTGCAGCAGCGCGCCGGTGACGGCGACGTCGCGGTCGATGCCCGGGAAGGCCGAGGAGACGGCGCTCACCGCCTGCGCCACCGACAGCGAGTGGTCGAGCAGCCCGTGCGGGTAGGCCTGGTGGTAGTACTTGGCCGCGGGCGCCTCGCGGAACCGGCGCCAGTGGGGCGAGTCGGGCGCGAAGAAGCGGTCGAGCAGCGCCCGCAGGTGCGAGTTCTGGACGGTCGCGATCAGGTCGCGCAGGTCGGCCTCCATGCGCTCGACCGGCGTCGGCGGGCCCTCGACGAGCTCGAGGTGGTCGTACTCGCCCGGGTCGGCGGCGCGGACCGACCGCACGGTGATCTTCGCCCCGTACTGCGGGTGCACGGAGAACTGGCCCTCGATGCGGACGATCGAGCCGGGGGCGCAGACGTCGAAGCAGGCGTCGACGTCCTCCCAGATCACGGCCTCGACGGCGCCCGTGCGGTCGGCGACCAGGAGCTTCAGGAAGTCCTCACCGTTGCGGCGCGAGAGGCGGCTGCGCTCGCGCACCACGAAGACGGCCGCCACGCGGTCGCCCTCCTGGAGGTCGCGCACGAACACGCGCCCGCCGTTCGCCTGATCGACGGTCGCGTCGAGCGTCTCCTGGATGGCGAGTCGCGGCGCTGCGGTCATCGTGAGCCCCAAGGTAGAGCGCAGTTCGGACGGTGAATCTCCCCCCTCACCCTCCAGAAGTCCCCGCGCAACGTCGGTTTCTGACGCGGGCGAGCCTCTAGAGTGCGGCGCGAATGAGCGCCACCGAGGTCTTCGGGATGCTGCTGCCGGGCCTGGCGACGGGGATCGGCGGGCTCGCGGTCTTCGCGCTGCCGCGGCCCTCTCCGCGGCTTTTGGACACGCTGCTCGGCGGGGCCGCGGGCGTGATGCTCGCCGCGCTCGGGTTCTCGCTGCTCGTGCCCGCCCTCGACTCGGGCACGCTCGCCGAGGTCCTGGCCGGCTTCGCGGCGGGCGGCTTGGCGATCGCGCTCGTCGACAACTTCATGCCGCACCTGCACGCGCGCTTCGCGCCCCATGAGCGCTCTGCCGAGCGCCGTCGCTTGGACCGCCGCGGGTGGATGGTGCTCGCCGCGCTCACCATCCACAACATCCCCGAGGGGATGGCCGTCGGCGTGGCCTTCGCGGCCGGCGGGCCCGAGCTCGGCGTGCCGCTCGCCGTGGCGATCGGCGTGCAGAACGTCCCCGAGGGGACAGCCGCCGCCGTCCCGCTCGTCGCCGCGGGCCGCTCGCGGAGGCAGGCCGCGCTCATCGCGCTGGCCTCGGGCGCGGTCGAGCCGTTCGCCGCGTTCGCCGCGTTCGGGGTGGTCGAGCTCATCGGCGGCCTGCTCCCCTTCGGGCTGGCCTTCGCCGCCGCCGCGATGCTCTACGTCGTCGTCGACGAGCTCCTCCCCGAGGCGCACGAGCGCGGTTTCTACCGCGAGGCCTCGCTCGCGCTGCTCATCGGCTTCGCGGTGATGATGGCGCTCGACAACGCGTTCGGCTGAGCGCTCCGGCGCCGCGGCCCACCCGCCGCGCGTGGGCGGGCCGCGGCGGAGGCGGCTAACGGCGCTTGCGCTTCTTGGCCGGCTTGCGGCCCCAGTTGGGCCCCTGCTCGATCGCCCCGGTGCTGCCGTAGAGCAGCCGCTGCCGCTTGCCGTTGGCCCTCATGACGTAGAGGTCGTCCTGGTCGGCCCGGCGGTCGCTCACGAAGGCGATCAGCTTGCCGTTGGGCGAGAAGTTCGGGTCGCCGTCGTCGGCGAGCGGGCTCTTGGTGAGGTTGCGCTTGCGCTTGCC
>PKER01000220.1 GCA_002919115.1 bacterium | reverse complement strand
GAGGAGCAGCGCGCGGCGGTCGCCGGCGCCGGCCCGCTCGATGCGGCGGATGGCGTCCCGGGCGTGGCGGAGCGCATCGTCGTCGCGGTCTGCGAGGGCGAGGGCGGCGAGTTCGAGGGCGGCGGGCCAGTGCAGGGAATCGAGTTCGAGCGCGCGGCGGAACGCGCGGCGGGCGCGGGACAGGTGGTCGAGGCCGACGATCTCCGCGAAGCTCTGGAGGACCGTGACCGCGTTGAGCACGCCGCCAGGCGAGGGGATGCGGATCTCGCCGGAGCGGAGGTGGCAGAGCCCGATGCCGTAGTGGGCCCAGGGGTGGGGGGCGTCGCGGTTGGCGGCGTCGAACGCGCGGCGGGCAGCTTCGAGGTCGTCGTCGTCCCCGGTCAGCTCGTGGAGGCGGAGGCCGATCAGGCCCCGCTCGAGCGGGGGGCGGTCCGCTGCGGCCAGGAGCGCCCGGACGGCGGCGGGGCTCTCGAGTCGGGCGAGCGAGTCCCGGAGCGCCCCGTAGTCGCGCTCCTGCGCGGCTGCGGCGGCCGGTACGAGCAGCCAGAGCAGAAGGGCGCGGACCGGCTTCATGCAACGACCTCCGTGGACGTTGCGCCCCGTGCCGGTCGCGCTCGTGCTCCCGGCGGCCTGGGGGCGTGCAGCGGGTGGGGTGCAGGTGCCGTGCCGTGGCGGCTCCAACGCCTGCACCCGCATCGGTCCGAAGGTGGGGGCTCACCCGTTCCGGCGCGCCCCCGCCTGTCCGACCGTCTGTTCGCATTCCTCCCGCCGTGCGCACTCCGCCAGCGCGTCGAACAGCTTCTCGAAGTGCTCGGGCCGGTGCGCCGCGGTGGCGCACAGGCGGAGCCGCGCCTGCCCGGGCGAGACGGCGGGGTACGTCACGGCGGAAACGAAGATGCCTTCGTCGATGAGCTGCCGCGCCCAGCGGTACGCCCGCCACTCGTCGCCCAGGATGAGCGGGACGATGGGCGTCGTGGACGCGCCGATGTCGAAGCCGAGACGGGTGAGCCCTTCCTTGAGGCGCTGCGTGTTTTCGCGCAGCCGTTCCAGGTGCTCCGGCTCCTCTTGGATGATGCGCAGCGCCTCGAGCACGGCGGCAGCGTTGGCCGGCGTCATCGCGGCGGAGAACATGTAGGGCGCCGAGCCGTGCTGGAGGTAGATCTTGAGCGCCTGGGACCCGGCCACGAAGCCGCCCGAGGACGGGATGGCCTTGGACAGTGAGCCGGTGACGATGTCGATCTCCGAGGGCTCGATGCCTTGCTCCTCGCAGATGCCGCGTCCCGTCGCGCCGATGGCGCCGATGGAGTGGGCCTCGTCCACGAGCAGGAACGCCCCGTAGCGGCGCTTGAGTTCGAGCAGATCCGCGAGCGGCGCCTGATCGCCGTCCATGCTGAAGACGGCGTCCACGGCGATGAGGATCCGCGTGGCGCCACGGTTGCGCGCCTGGCGGAGCCGCCGCTCGAGGTCGTCCATGTCGTTGTGCTTGAAGCGACGCACCTCGCAGCCGGCCATGCGCACGCCGTCGTGGATGCTCTGGTGCGCGTACTGGTCGAGGATGGCGACGTCGCCGGGGCCGAAGAGCGAGGTGATGGCGGCGATGTTCGCGTCGTAGCCGGAGCCGAACGTGGCGGCGGCCTCTTGGCCGAGGAAACGTGCGAGCTCCTGCTCCAGCTCGAGGTGCAGCGCGAGCGTACCCGTCAGCAGGCGTACGCCGCCGGTGGACGTGCCGTAGCGTGCGACGGCCTCGCGCACGGCGGCCTCGAGCCGGGGATGGCCGATGAGGCCGAGATAGCTGTACGACGAGAACATGACGAGCGGCGATCCGAGCACGGCGGACTCCGGCCCGGAGCGGCGCTCGAGCGGGAGCTGGTAGGTGTAGAGCGACTGGGGCAGCCCCGCGCGGAACGTGTCGAACCAGCGCCGGACGTTCGGCGTGTCGAGCAGCGATCCCGGCTCGATGAGCCGGTCGCCGTTGCGGCCCTCGAAAAAGCCGTGGAACGGATCGCGGGTGTAGTCGGCGAGCGCGTCAGTCACCCGGCTTGAAGGCGACCTTGATGGAGCGGTGGCCGTCTTTGTCGAGGGCGGCTGAGAGTCCCGCACGGTAGTCCTCCAGATCGAAGACGTGAGTCAGCATTCCGAGTTCGGCAAAGCCGTCCCGCTGCATGAGCTCCAGCGAGACATCGTAAATGTCGCGACGGCGGCCGTCGTAGGGGACGAGCCCGTAGGCGAAGACGCCGGCGACCGAGAGCTGGCGGTACCAGACGCGGGTCCAGTCTGCGGAGAGGCGCGCCGCGGCGCCGACCAGGACGATGCGGCCGCCCTCGCGGGTGAGGGCGAGGGCGTCGCTGATCGAGCCGGCCGAGCCGACGGTGTCGTAGACCAGCGAGGGGCCGCCCTCGACGAAGCGGGGCGCCAGTGTCGGCTTGAAGGCGCGGGCGCCGGGCAGTGAGGCGGCCCAGTCGTAGGCCTCCTTGCGGCTGCCGAAGACCAGGTCGGCGCCTGCACGCTCGGCCAGCTCGAGCTGGAAGCGGTAGCGGCCCAGCACGGCGATGGTCCCGGTCCAGCCGGTCAGGCGCAGGGCCTTGACGGTCAGGGCGCCGATGCTGCCCGCGCCGATGACGAGGACGACGTCATCCTCTCCGCCGTCCGGCGTCTCTCCGGCGCGCGCGGGCGGGTGCAGGAGCACGCCGCGCAGCGCCGAAGCGAACGGGTCGGTCAGGACGGCGACCTCGTCCGGGAGGTCGCCCGGGCGGTGGAGCTGGCTCACGTGGGCAACGAACCAGCGAGACCACCCGCCGCCGACGGCCGGGCAGTAGCCGATCATCGGGCCGTTGCCCGTGATCCCGTCGGTGGTGCGGCGGCAGAGCCCGTACTCGCCGCGGGCGCACGCCGCGCAGGGCGGCTCGAGCCCGCGCTGCGCGCAGGCGAGCATGGGGTTGACGACGACGCGCTCGCCCACGCTCCAGCCCGCTCTGGCGGCCTCGGGGCCCGTCTCCACGATCCGGCCCACGTTCTCGTGGCCGAACGTGAACGGGTAGGCGCCGAAGGGCTCGAGCGTGAACGAGTCGTGCGCCGTGACCGCGGCGAGGTCGCTGCCACAGATCCCGCTGAGCGTGGTCTCGACCCGGACCCAGTCGGGGCCGGGCAGTGCCGGGGGCTCCACGTCATCCAGCGAGATGCAGCCCAGCGGACCGAGCGCCAGGGCCGGCCGCCGCTTGGCAACCCAGCGCGTCCACAGATAGCGAGCAGGACGATAATGGAACCGGATCGCGCGCAACGCGCGTTCTCCCCCTGTCCGAGACGTTCCGGGAAACGCGCCGCGCGTTCCAGGCAGCGGCGCCGGGTCGAGAGCGAGGAAAGGGTCGGCAAAGAAGCTACGATGAACGGGGGGCCCGGACAAGAATCCCGCCCACCTTGTCCAACCGAATGGCGGCGCCTAGTTTAGCACCCGTCTCCAAGACGTGACCTCGATGGAACCGAGCCACGAGTCCGGCGCCGGGCCGGCCCGAATCCCCCCGACACTGGATCGCCGCGGCTTCCTGCGCGCCACTGCGGGTGGGGCGACGGCCGCGGCCGTGGCGTCACTGCTCCCCGCCGGCTGTGCGGCGGAGTACCCGCAAGCCGAGGCGGACCGGGTGGAGCTCCGGGCGTTGACGCCCAAGGAGTACGCGGTGGCGCGGGCGGCGGCCGAGGCGCTGCTGGTCGGCACGCCGGTGGAGCCGGCCAGCGTCGCCGCCGCGATCGACGCTAACCTCGCCGCCGTCGGGGACCCGATCCGGGCGGACATGAAGACCGTCCTCTCGCTGCTGGAGCACCTCACCGTTCTGGGCGGCCGGCTCCGGCGCTTCACCGCCCTGGACCTCGAGGCGCGGCAGGCCTACCTCCTCACCTGGGCCCGGAGTCGCTTCGCGCTGCGCCGCGCGGCGTTCCACGCCGTGCGGGCGTTCGTCTACTTCTTTTCGTACAGCCAGGACGTGACGCGGCCGCTCACGGGCTTCGAGGGGACGTGGCCGGAGCGGGGCGTGCCGATCCCGCCGTACCCGGTCGACTTCGGCGAGGTGCGATGATCATCCAGGGCACGAACCACCGCGGCGATGTGGAGGACCGCGCGGACGTGGTCGTGGTCGGGACCGGCGCGGGGGGCGGCACCCTTGCCGCCTACCTGGCCGATCGCGGCTGGGACGTGGTCATGCTGGAGAAGGGCGGCTTCTTCCGCGCGGAGGACTTCTCCCAGCGGGAAGAGGAGGCCATGGCCGCGTTCAACGGCCGGCGCGGCCTGGACGCGAGCGACGACAACTCCGTGTTCCTCGCCTATGCCGAGGCCGTGGGCGGCTGCACCGTCCACTACTGGGGCGACTCGTTCCGCGCGCCGCCGGACCGGCTCGAGCGCTGGCGCACCGAGTACGGCCTCGAGTGGATGACGCCTGCGGAGCTGGACCCGCACTGGGAGGCGATCGAGCGGGAGCTGGGCATCCACATCTGCGAGGAGCGGCTCTTCAACGAGAACAACCGCCTGGTCCGGCAGGGTTGCGAGGCGCTCGGCTTCCGGGGCGGTGCGGTGCCCACCGCGCGGGTGGACTGCATCGGCTGCGGCTGGACCGCGTTCGGCTGCGCGTACAACCGCAAGAGCTCGCAGCTCATCACCACCATCCCCCGGGTCTCGAAGTCCGGCGGGCGCATTTACAGCGACGCGCGGGTCGAGCGGATCCTGATCGAGAACGGCCGGGCCGTCGGCGTCGAGGGCTCGCTCCTCGACCGGGACACGGACCAACCGCACTCGCGCATCCGCGTCCGGGCGCCGATCGTCGTGCTCGCCGGCGGCGCGATCGGCACGGCGGAGCTGCTGCTCCGCAACGGGTTCGACGACGGCGTCGTCGGCCAGCGCTTCTACGTCAACCCGCACTACTTCGTCTTCGCGGACTTCGGCCGGGAGATCGACAACGTCACGGGCATCCCGTGCGCGTACGAGGTGGACGAATTCCGGGAGGTCCGACGGACCCGGTCGGGCGAGTACGCCGGGGGCGGCTACACCATGCTGTGCAGCCACCAGCCGCCGGGGCTGACGGCGGCGTTGCTGCCGGAGGTCGGCGCGGCCCACGCGGAGCGGATGCGCCGCTACCGCCGGCTCGGCTCGCTCATGTCCGTGATCGACGAGGAGAACCCCGGCCGCATCTACCTCGACGGGGGGGTGCGCAAGGTCCGGTTCCGGGTGCGAGGCGTTGACCAGCACAAGGCGGTGGACTTCCTGCGCAACGCGACGCGGATCTTCCTGGCCGCCGGTGCGCGGGAGGTCTGGATCCCGGACGTCTACGGCACGGTGGTGAGGGACCCCAGCGAGGTCGAGACGCGTATCACGCTCCGATCCGTCCAGCCGGGTGCGCAAGTCTGCGCGGGCAGCCACTTCCTGGGGACCGCGCCGCTGGGTGCGGACCCGTCACGCTCGTTTGCCGGGCCGACGGGTGAGGCGCACCGGGTGAAAGGGCTGTACGTGGCGGACGGCGCAGCCGTGCCCACGTCGGTGTCGAAGGACCCGTCGCTGACGATCATGGGCGTGGCGCGGTGGATCGCGGCCGGCCTGCACGAGCGGGAGGGGAGGGCGGGGGCTTAGGCGCAGGTGTAGGCAGTACGCCTGCGCGTGCGCGCGCGTCGGTACTCGTGGGCGTTGTGACGCCCGGTGCTGGCGTTGTGGCGCCCGGCTCTTTCCCTCCCGGACCGTCGTCCGAAGCCCGGCCCTGTGCGCGTTATAGGGGCGAAGGCGCTCCAGTCCTGTAGTTCTCTCGCGGGAACCCCCTGATGAAGCAACGAAGCGCAGCGTTGGTGCTGTCCCTGGCGGTGTGGTCGTGTGCCCTCCAGCCGGCGGCTGGGCCAAGGCCGGGACCGGGGCCGGAGGTGGCGGAAGCGCGTGGCGGCGCCGCACCGCAGGCCGGCGTGGATGTCGAGCCGCTGGCGGACGGCGCCAGCGTGGGCGAGGGCGGGGCCGCGGCCGGGGAGGGCGGGGCGGGGGGGGCGGTGA
>PKER01000219.1 GCA_002919115.1 bacterium | reverse complement strand
GCTCGGCGCGCCCCCCCCCCCCGCGCCCGCGGGTGCTGCTGCTCGACGAGCCCACCTCGGCGCTCGACCCGGGAGCGCGCGACGCGGTGGAGCGGGCGCTCCAGGACCTTTGCGGGCGGCTCGGCATCGCGCGCGTGGTGGTCACCCACGACGAGGGGCAGGCGCGCCGGCTCGCCGAGTGGGTGGTGCGCGTCGAGGCCGGGAAGGCGGTCGCCTGCGGCCCCGCCGCGGAGGCGTTCGCCACGTGAACGCCGAGGTCGGCATCACGCTCGGCGAGGTCGGGGCGAGCCTCGCGCTGGTCGCGATCGCGATCGCGGTGTCGCGCTGGCGGGGCGCTGGGCTGGAGACGGACATCGGCGTGGCCGTGCTGCGGTCGTTCGTCCAGCTCGTCGCGCTGGGCTACGTGATCCAGGCGATCTTCGACGGGGGCAGCCTGGCGCTGGTCTTCGCGCTGATCGCGGCCATGGTGGTCTTCGGCGCGTTCACCGCGCGGGCGCGCGCCCGCAAGGTGCCCGGGGCGCTCGGCCCGCTGCTGGCCGCGCTCGCGCTCGCCGGCGCCGCAACGCTGGCGCTCGTGGTGGCGCTCGGCATCTTCGAGCCCGAGCCGCGTTACCTGGTGCCGGTGGGCGGGATGGTGATCGGCAACGCGATGACGGCGGCCGCCGTCGCGCTCAACCGCCTCGCCGACGACATCCGCGACAAGGCCCCGCAGATCGAGGCCACCCTGGCGCTCGGCGCGAGCGCCCGCGAGGCCGCCGCGCCGGTCGTGCGCGCCAGCCTGCGCTCGGGGATGATCACCCTGGTCGACTCGACCAAGACGACCGGGCTGATCTTCATCCCGGGGACGATGGTGGGAATGCTCGTCGCCGGCGCGGAGCCGACCGAGGCGGTGCGGCTGCAGATGATCCTGCTGTGGGTGCTCTTGGGGAGCGTCGCGATCTCGGCGGTGGTCGCCACCGGCCTCGCGTACCGGCGCTTCTTCACGCCCGCGGACCAGCTGCGGGACCCGCCCGCGCCTTGAGCGCGCCCGGGGTCCGGCTCCCAATAGATTTGCGGCCCGTGAACGAGAGGCTCCGAATCTTCAGCGGCATCCAGCCCACCGGTCGCAAGCACCTCGGCAACTACATCGGGGCGATCCGCCAGTACGTCGAGGGCCAGGACCGGGGCGAGGCGATCTACTGCATCGTCGACCTGCACGCGATCTCCGTCGCCTACGACCCCGTGGAGCTGCGCGAGCGCCTCTACGACACCGCTGCGATCCTGCTCGCGGCCGGCGTCGACCCCGAGCGCTGCATCTTCTTCCGCCAGTCCGACGTGCGCGAGCACACCGAGCTCACCTGGCTGCTCTCGGCAGTCACGGCGCACGGCGACCTCAACCGCATGCACCAGTTCAAGGAGAAGTCGGCGAAGCAGCGTGAGCTGGTCTCGGCCGCGCTCTTCTTCTACCCGGTGCTGATGGCCGCCGACGTGCTCGCCTACCGCGCGCACGAGGTCCCGGTGGGCGACGACCAGCGCCAGCACGTGGAGCTCATGCGCGAGATCGCCCGCCGCTTCAACGAGCGCTTCGGGGAGACCCTCGTCGTCCCGGAGCACCGCATCCCGCCCGTGGGCGCGCGGATCATGGACCTGCAGGACCCGACCTCGAAGATGTCGACCACGGGCGGCAGCGAGCAGGGCACCGTCTACGTGCTCGACGAGCCCGACGCGATCCTCAAGAAGTTCCGCTCGGCCGTGACCGACTCGGGCCGGGAGGTACGCCGCGGCCCCGGCAAGGAGGGGATCTCCAACCTGATCGAGATCATCTCCGTCGCACGCGGCGTCGACCCGGAGGAGATCGAGCGCGAGTTCGAGGGCGCGGGCTACGGCGACTTCAAGAAGGCCGTCGCCGAGGCCGTGATCGACTACCTGGCTCCCGTGCGCGAGCGGTATGCGGAGCTGCGCCCCGACGAGGCCGAGCTTGAGCGGGTGCTCGCGGTGGGTGCCGAGAAGGCGCGTGCGATCGCCTCGGAGGTCCTGGCCGACGTGCGCGAGCGGATGGGCTTCGGCCCGGCGCGCGGCTGAGCTTCGCCGCCGGGCCCGGCGCCCCGGCGATCGCGCCCTGCGGCGCGCCACATCGCGCCGACCGTGCGAGAACGCCGCTATTTGCAGCGTTTTCGCGCGCTCGGCGGGGTAGGGAGGGGGAAAGGCCCCGATCGCGACCGGGGCCGTCTTTAAGCTCGCCTGTGTGTCGGTAGCCGACCTCGATCTCGAGCTCGACGTCTTCGCGGGCCCCTTCGACCTCCTGATGGCGGTCGTGCTGCGCGAGGGCGTGAGCCTCGCGGAGGTGGAGCTCGGCGAGATCGTCGTCGCCTACGTGGAGCACCTCGAGGAGCAGGGTGACCTGGACCTGGAGGCGGCCACCGAGTTCCTGGTGCTGATCGCCGCGCTGCTCGAGCTCAAGTCGCGCCTGCTCCTGCCGCAGGAGGAGGTCGACGAGGAGCTGCAGGCGCTCGCCCCCGAGGAGGCCGCCGAGGAGCTGCTCGCGCGCATGCTCGAGTACCGCCGCTACCGCGACGCCGCGCGCTGGCTCGCGGAGCGCTTCGCCGACGGCTCGCGCTTCCTCTACCGCTCGGCGCCCCTGCCGCCCGAGCTGCGGCGCGTCTCCTACGACGCGGCCAAGCCGGCCTACGACCCCGAGCGCCTCGCGCGGGCGATCGGCGACCTGCTGCGCACGCCGCCCGAGCCCGACACCTCGCACATCCGGCCGACGGTCTCGCTCGAGCGCCGGCTGGCGCTCCTGCGCGACCTGCTGCGCCGCCGCGACTGGCTCGACTTCGACGAGCACTTCGGGCGCGAGGACCGGATCACCCAGGCCGTCACGATCTTCGCGATGCTCGAGATGCACAAGCGGGGCGAGGCGACCTGGGAGCAGCCCGAGCTCTTCGGGCCGATCCGGATCGTGCCGCGCCGCGACGAGGGCCGGGCGCAGGTGCGGGAGGTGGCGTGAGCGTGGACGTCCCGCGCCTGGAGCGCATCATCGAGGCCTTGCTCTTCCTCTCGCCGGACCCGGTGTCGGTGGCGGACCTGGCCGAGGCGACCGACGCGACCGAGGCCGAGGTGGAGCGCGCCCTGGACGGGCTCTCGGGGCTGTGGCGCGAGGGGCAGCGCGGGCTCGTGCTGCGCGAGGTGGCGGGCGGCTACACGCTGGCGGCCGACCCGATCGCCGAGGAGGCGGCGCGCCGTCTGCTCGCCAAGCCCAAGACGCCGCCGCTCACGCAGGCGCAGGCCGAGACGCTCGCGATCGTCGCCTACCTGCAGCCCGTCTCGCGCCCGGAGGTCGCCCGCATCCGCGGCGTGTCGGGCGAGTCGGCCGTGCAGACGCTGGTCGAGCGCGGGCTGATCGAGGAGTCCGGCCGCTCGCGCTTTGGCGCCGTGATGTACCGCACGACGCCCCTGTTCGAGCGGCTCTTCGGGCTCAAGGGCCTCGACGCGCTGCCCGACCCGTCGCAGTTCGACCCGAGCCCCGAGGACGAGCGCGAGCTGCGCGAGCGCCTGCTCAAGGCGGGCGAGCAGCGCGCGTCCTGACCGCGCGGCCCGCGCGAACCCCAGCCGCAGCGAGCCCCGGCCCGCGCGAACCCCAGCCGCAGCGAACCCCAAGTGAGGCGGATTTGTTCGCCTATGCCGCACATATCCGCCTCAGTGCGCAGGGCTTGTAGCTTCGAGCGCGTATGCGGCTCGCCAAGTACCTAGCCCACTGCGGCGTCGCCTCGCGGCGCGCCTCCGAGCGGCTGATCGCGGCCGGGCGCGTGCGCGTGGGCGGGGAGGTCGTGACCGACCCGGCGCGCGACGTCGACGAGGGCAGCGGGGTGGAGGTGGACGGCGAGCCCGTGCGGCCCGAGCCGCGCGAGGTCTGGGTGCTCAACAAGCCGCTCGGCGTGGTCTCGACCGCGCGCGATCCGGGCGGCAACCCGACCGTGGTCGACCTCGTGCCGTCGAAGCGGCGCCTCTACCCGGTCGGGCGCCTGGACGCCGACTCCACCGGGCTCATCCTGCTGACCAACGACGGCGAACTCGCCAACCGGCTCACGCACCCCCGGTACGGGGTGCCGCGCACCTACCGGGTCACGCTCAAGCGGGTCGTGAGCGGCTCGCAGCTCCGCCGGCTGGCGCGCGGCGTCCGCCTCGACGACGGGCCGACGCTGCCCGCGCGCGTGAACCGCACGGGCGCGCGCACGCTCGAGATCACCCTGCGCGAGGGCCGCAACCGTCAGGTGCGCCGGATGGCCGAGGCGGTGGGCAACGAGGTGGTCGCGCTGCGGCGCGTGCGCTTCGGCTCGCTGCGCCTCGGCGGGCTGCCGGAGGGGCAGGCCCGGCGCCTCTCGCGCGCTGAGATCGACGCGCTTTGGAAGGATTCTCGCCCCGATGGCTGATCGACTGTGGGCAGTACGCGGCGCTGTGCAGGCCGAGCGCGACGAGGCGGAGGCGATCCTCGCCGCCACGCGCGAGCTCGTGAGCGAGCTCATGGAGCGCAACGGCCTTGCGCCCGAGGACTTCGTGAGCGTGATCTTCACCACCACCGCGGACCTGAGCGCGGAGTTCCCCGCCGTGGCCGCGCGCGAGCTCGGCCTCGACCGCGTCCCGCTGCTCTGCGCGCGCGAGATGGAGGTCCCGGGCTCGATGCCGCGGGTGATCAGGCTGATGGCGCACTACTACGCGCCCGCCGACCACCAGCCCGCCCACACCTACATCGGCGTCACGCAGAAGCTGCGCGCCGACCTGCACGCCGCCCAGTGAGCGCGCGGCCGCGCCAGCGATAATCAGCGACCGCATGTCAGTCAACTTCTCCGCAAAGCTCAAGCAGATCCCCGGCTACGTGGCGGGCGTGCCCGTCGGCAAGGCTCCGGAGGCGATCGCGAGCGAGGACATCGCCCAGCTCGCCTCCAACGAGTCGCCCTACCCGCCGCACGAGGCCGTGGTGGAGGCGATCGCGCGCGCCGCGAGCGCCATGAACCGCTACCCGGACCCCTCCGGCACGCTCCTGCGCCAGCGCCTCGCCGAGCGCCACGACGTCGAGCCCGGCGCGATCGCGCTCGCCAACGGCTCCTGCGAGATCCTGCTCGCCGCCGCGCTCGCCCTCTGCGAGCCGGGCGCGGAGATCGTCTATGCGTGGCCGTCGTTCTCGATGTACCCGTACCTCGCGCCGCTCTCGGGGGCGCGCGAGATCCGGGTGCCGCTCACCGACGGCGACGAGCACGACCTCGATGCGATGCTCGGTGAGATCACCGCCGCCACGCAGCTCGTGCTCGTCTGCAACCCCAACAACCCGACCTCGACCCACATCCCGGCCGCGCGCATCGCCGAGTTCGTCGAGGCCGTGCCGGACCACGTCACGGTGATCCTCGACGAGGCCTACATCGACTTCCAGCTCAACGACGACCCCGACGCCACCGTCGACCTCTGGCGCCGCCACCACAACCTCGTCCTGCTGCGGACGTTCTCCAAGGCGTACGGGCTCGCGGGCCTGCGGGTGGGCTACGCGCTGTGCTCGCCGGCGTTCCGCGCCGCGGTGGACGCCGTGCGGCAGCCGTTCAGCGTGAACGCGCTCGCCCAGGCGGCCGCCGCCGAGGCGCTGCGCCACCTCGACGACGTCGCCCAGCGCGTCGAGCGCACGATCGTCGAGCGCGTGAACGTCCAGGAGGGCGTGCGCGAGCTCGGCCTGCGCACCCCCGACTCGCACGCGAACTTCTCGTGGATCGAGATCGGCGATGCCGACCGCGAGCGCGAGATCGTCGAGACGCTGCGCGAGCAGGGGATCGTGGTGCGCGCGGGCACGCCGCTGGGCGGCCCGGGCCACATCCGCGTGAGCTACGGCACCGCCGAGCAGAACCAGCGCTTCCTCGAGGCGCTGGGGGCGGCGCTCTAGCCGCGGCGGCTGCGGGCGCCGCTCCGGCCTGAGCGAGGACCGAACCGCAGCGCCGCCCCGAGCGAGGACCGAGCCGCAGCGCCAGCCCGAGCGAGGACCGAGCCGCAGCGCC
>PKER01000029.1 GCA_002919115.1 bacterium | reverse complement strand
ACCTTCCACTCGGGACCGTCGCCCTCGCGGAAGTCAGGCAGGTCGCGCAGCACGCGCTCCGACCCGCCCGGGTTGTAAATCGCGAGCAAGCGGATCGGCTGCCAGCCGGTGTTGATCGTGGCGTGGTACATGCCCTGCGGCACGTAGATCGTGTCCCCGGCCTTGACGTCGAACCACTGCTCGCCGCCGTCGTCGAGCATCTGGCGGCCCTCGCCGGAGAGCACGTACAGGACCTCCTCGGCGTCCGGGTGGTTGTGCCGCTCGTGCCCCTTGCCGGGCAGCAGCAGGACCTCGCCGAACGTGAGCTTCGCGCCCTCAGTGTTGTCGGGTGTGACGAGCCACTTGAGAACGCCCCAGTCGAGCGACTGGACGGGGCGGGACTTCGGATCGATCGCAGCCATCAGGCCTCCTCTGCCAGCGGTTCGACGCCCAGGTACCGACGCTGGGCGTCCGGGTCGTTCTCCAACTCGTCCGCGGTCGTCTCGGCGGCGATCCGCCCGGCGACCATCACGAGATGGCGGTCGGCAAGCTCGGTGGCCACCGAGAGGTTCTGCTCCACGAGCAGGATCGCCGTCCCCTCGGCCGACAGGCCCCTGATCGCGTCGATCAAGTGATCGATCACGGCCGGCGCGAGACCCTCGGAGGGCTCGTCCATGATCAGGAGCTTCGGGTCCAGAAGCAGGGAGCGGGCGATCGCGAGCATCTGCTGCTCGCCGCCCGAGAGCTGCATCGCGCCGCTGCGCCTGCGTTCCGCGAGGCGCGGGAAGAGCTCGTAGATGCGCTCGGTGTTCCAGCGCCCGTTGCCGTTGCCGTTCGAGACCAGCCGGAGGTGCTCCTCCACGGTGAGCGACTGGAACAGGCGCCGGCCCTGCGGGACGAACGCAAGGCCCGCGGCCGCCACCTTGTAGGGAGGCTTGCCGAGCAGCTCCTCCCCGTGGAAGCGCACGGAGCCGTCGACCTTCTGCAGCATGCCCATGATCGACAGGCAGAGGGTCGACTTGCCCATCCCGTTGCGGCCGATGATCGCCGTCGGCTCGGAGCCGATCTCGAAGCTCACGTCCTGCAGGACGTGAGCCGGCCCGTAGTAAGCGTTCAGGTTCTTGACTTCGAGGATCGCGTCAGGCGGCATGGCGACGCCCCAGGTAAAGGTCGTGGACCATCTCGTTGGCGCGGATCTCGTCGGGCGTGCCCTCGGCGATCACCTGGCCCTCGTACATCATCGTCACCCAGGTCGCCACCCGCAGGGCGACGTCCATGTCGTGCTCGATGATCACCAGGGTGATGTCCTCGGGCAGGCCCAGCAGAAGCTCGGTGAGCGTCTGGCGCTCGGTGCGCGAGAGCCCCGCGGCGGGCTCGTCGAGGAGCATCAGCTTCGGGTCGGTGGCGCGCGCCATCGCCACCTCGAGCTGACGCTGCTCGCCGTGCGAGAGCTCAGCGACCTCGCGATCGAGGACCTCCCCGAGGCCCATCTGCGTCGCGATCTCCCGCGCGCGCTCGCGCATCTCCGAGTCCTCGTGATTGAGCACCGGCCGCAAGTGGCCGTCGCGGACGCCGAGCACCGCCAGGTACACGTTGTCCTCGACGGTGAGCCCGCCGAACAGGCGCGACGTCTGGAACGTTCGCGCCAGCCCCATGCGGGCCCGCTTGCGCGCCGGGAGCGCGCTCACGTCTTCTCCGAACAGGTGCACGGTCCCCGACGTGGGCGGGAACTCGCCCGAGATCAGGTTGAAGAGCGTCGTCTTCCCCGCGCCGTTGGGGCCGAGGATCGCCCGGCGCTCCCCAGGCTTGATCTCGAGGTCGACTCCCCGGACCGCGTCGAGACCGCCGAAGCGCCGGCCGATCCCCTTCAGAGAGAGGATCGGCCGGGCGTCGGCTGTTGCCTTCTCAGGCATCGAACCCCTTCGACTACTCGCCGCTCTCGCCGCTCTCGAAATCGACGGGCTCGAGCTTGCCCTCCCAGGGGAGGTCGTAGTCCTTGCACTCCGGGTTCTTGCGATCCGGAGACGGAGTGTCGGGCGTGAACGCGCCGCCGAACTGCTGGTCGACCTGCGGGACACGCGCGATCGTCTTGACGGTGGGCGGCTTGCCACCCTCGCCGGGGACGACCTGCTTGATGTAGTTGTCCGAGATCGCCTGGCGGTTCTCGTCCAGCCGGACGTCGCCGTACGGCGCCTCCGGGCCGGTCAGCTCCATGTTCGCGAGCGTCTCATGGAACTTCTCGACGTCGGAGATGTCGCCGTCGAGCTGCTCGATCGCCTTGGCGACGGCCTCCATCGCACCGTAGTAGTGGTAGACGAAGACGCTCGCGCCGGCCTCCGCGACCTCCGGGTACACGGAGAGGCGGTCGAGGTACTCCTCGACGTCCGGGCCGGTGGCGTCAGCCGCCGTGTTGCCGGACACCGTCACGCCGACCACTTCCTCGCCGATCTCCTTGAGGACGATCGGGTCATCGACGAAGAGGTTGCCGATCATCTCGTCAGGCTCGATCGGCCCCTTCTGCTCGATGTACTGGTTGATGAACGAGATCAGGCCCTCGCCACCGATGGCGGTGTAGATGCCGTCGATGTTGTCCGGGATCTGAGCGATGAACGACGAGTAGTCGGTCTCGCCCAGCGACGGCCAGATGCGCTTGACGACCTCGCCGCCGTTCGCGCAGAAGTCGGCGATGAAGCCGCCGGCCGAGGTCTGGGCGAACGAGTAGTCGTCGCCGATCACGGCCGCGCGCTTCCAGCCGAGCTCCTCGACCGCGTACTCACCAACGCCGGCGGACCACTGCGCGCCGTCGGTGTGGAAGCGGAAGAAGTTCGGCGCCTGGACCTTGAGGGTCGCGTCCTGAGCGCCCGCCGCGCCGTTCACGAACGTCTTGTCGGGCTGCTCCTTCGCGTAGTTCGCGATCGCGATGCCCTCGTCGCCCGAGAGCGGGCCGACCAGGATGTCCGCCCCCTCCTGCTCGACGAGTCGGCGGGCCTCGTTGACCGCGACCTCAGGCGTCTCGTCAGAGCATCCGTAGCCGACGACCTCGACCGGACGGCCGGCGATCTCGGCGCCCTCGACGCCATCGCTCGGGGTGTCGGACACGGGCTCGGCGCCGCGCTGGATCAGCGGCACGTTGAACCCGCCGGCGGTCGCCTCGTAGAACGCGCCGAACGCGCCCTCGCAGGTCGACAGGAAGCCGATCTTGATCGGCTCGTCGCTGCTGCCACCACCGTCGTCGCCACCGCCGCCGCCGTCGTCATCGCCACCGCAGGCGACGATGAACAGGGCGAGGGCGGGGACGAGCAGGATCAACGAGAGCCTTCGCCCCCATCGCCACAGACGTGGTCGATCCCTCATTCCTCTCCTCCTATCTCTGGGGTTGCCGTTTGGGTTTTCGACCGTTGGAAAGTCACGTCCGCCTGGGCCGCCACCGGGCCGTTGGGCCGATCGGCGGGAGCGCCGGCCGCGGCGCCGCTCGCACCGTCCGGAGCAGGGGGCGCGAGCGATGCGTCCTCCTGCACATCGCCGCGGCGTCCCGCGAAGTAGGCCCGGACGCGGTCGCGCAGCGACTCGTACGCGCCGACGAGGCCGCCCGGCGAGATCAGCACGATCGCGAGGAAGATCAGCCCGAGCAGGGTGTTGAAGCGCTCGGGGCCGAGGATGTCTCCGATCTCAGGCGTCCAGCGGCGCGTGTAGTTGTCCAGCAGGACGAACGCGAGGGCGCCCACCCACGCGCCGTGGAGCCGGTAGAGCCCGCCGATCACCGCGACGACGAGCACGTCGATGACCGTGGCCAACTCGACGGCCCCGGGCCCGATGCGCCGGCCCCACCACACGAACAGGACGCCCGCGAGCGCCGCGACGAGGCCCGCGACGCCGAAGGCGAGCGTCCGGTGCACCTCGACGTGGTACCCGAGCGCCCGCATGCGGGTCGGCTCGTCGCGGATTCCCTGGAGGGTGAGCCCGAACGGCGTGCGGCCGAGGTAACGCAAGCCGAAGTAACAGGCGGCCGCCACCGCGAGGCTCACGTAGTAGAACGAGGCCGGGTCGTTCACGCGGTCTCCGACGATCCCGGGGATCGCGACGTTGTTCACGCCGCCGTGCCCGGCGAGCGAGGTGACCTGGCCGAAGAAGTAGTAGACCATCACGCCGAACGCCAGCGTGATCATCAGGAAGTAGATTCCCTCGCTCCGGGACGCGATCGCCCCGAAGATCAGCGCGACCGCGACGGCGACCAAGATGGCGATGATCGCGGCGAGCCACGGGTCGATCGCGACGCTCAGGCCGCCCTCCGCCTCGCTCAGGTTCGCGGTGACGAGACCGGCGATGCCGAAGATCGCGACCTGCGCGAGCGAGACCATCCCCCCGTAGCTCGAGAGGAAGATCAGGCTCAGCGCGACCAGGCCCAGCCAGATCGCCTGGGTCAGCAGCGCGCTGAGGAAGAAGTTCGAGAAGATGACCGGCGCCAGCAGCGCGACCACGGCGATCACGCCGAGCCCGATCTTCTCGGGACGCGTCAGCGGCGCCGAGCGAACGGAGATGTTCATGCCGGCCTCCCGAACAGCCCGTAGGGACGGACGGCGAGCACCGCCACGACCAGCCCGAACGTGAGCAGGATCGAGTAGTTGGTCAGGTCGGTGCCGCCGAACACCAGGTACGACGCGCCGTACGCCTGCACGAGGCCGAGCGCGACGGCGCCGACCGCGGCGCCGCCCAGGCTCCCCATCCCGCCGATGATCACGACGACCAGCGAGTTGAGGAGGAACGCCGAGTCCTGACCCGGCTGCAGCGAGAGCATGCTGCCGCCGAGCACGCCGCCGAACCCGGCGAGCAGGGAGCCGATGAAGAAGGCGGCGGCGAAGACGAGCGGGATGTTGATCCCGAGCGCCGAGACCATGTCACGGTCGTCGACCCCGGCGCGCGTGATCAGCCCGAACCGCGTGCGCTTGATCATCCACCAGAGCAGCAGCCCGACCAGGATCGCCGAGCCGAGCACGATCGTCAGACGGAAGAAGCCGAAGCTGCCAATCAGCGGGATGTCGACGCTGGTCGGCCAGCTCGCCGGCAGCTTGATGTCCTTGGCGACGCCGCCGAAGTGGGCGAGCATCTGGTCGCCGGCGATGATGATCACCGCGATCGTGATCAGCGCCTGGCGCAGCTCCTGGCCCTGGTTCCACCGCAGCAGGAGCTGGTAGATCAGCACGCCCAGAACGCCCATCGCCAGGGCCGCGATCAGGAGGGGGACGAGCCACTCGATCGTCGAGTACTGCGTCTCGCCCGACGACTGGCCGATCGAGAGCTCGAAGCCGCCCTTGTTGTCGGAGAACAGCTTCTCCTGCAGCTCGAACGCGATGTAGCCGCCGAGCAGGTACAGGGAGCCGTGCGCCATGTTGATCGTGCGCATCAGCCCGAAGATCAGGGTAAACCCGCTGGCGACCACGAAGTACAGACCGGCCAAGGTCAGGCCCAGGAGGGTCGCGTTCAGAAACCCTCCGAAATTTCCAACCGCCTTGACGATCAGCCAGCCGGCCACGAGGGCTGCCACCGCCCCGCCGATGACCTGTTTTGGCTGTCGCAGGCGCCCGGGCGCCTCGATGCCGGCGCTCAACGGTTCAGGCGCCGACGTCGCCATGCAGGCCCCTCCTCCAAGCGTCGCTGGTCACCTTCCTCTCCTCTCCTGGCGTCAGTTCAACGGAGCAAGTTGTTCCGAGATACGGGACAACCTTTCCGCGATACGCGCATCCTTACACAAGCTCTGCCACAACGTCAACACCATTTGGCTCGAAAAACTCACGGGCCCGGACCAGTCCTGGGCGCCCGCCGCTCCGACCGGTGCGACGGGCGCCCAGGAGGCGGGAGGTGGGTCGTTGGATGACCCAGGTGACCGCCGATCCGTCCGCGCGCCTGCCTCGGGGGATCGCGGCTTGGAGCGGCGCGCGGAAGCCCTATTTCGACCGCCCTACGGCGTCACGAGCACTCCCTGCGACTCCACCGGGTCGGAGGCGCCGTTCTTGCCGGTGCGCACCACCTCGCAGGTGATCTCC
>PKER01000178.1 GCA_002919115.1 bacterium | reverse complement strand
ACCGAGGTCAGCGAGCGCGGGGCCTCCGCGAGCCGCGCGAGCACGGCCTCGAGGCGCCGGCGCGCCTCGGCGTCGAGCTCGTACGGCATGTCCCGGGCGCTACTCGTCGGTGACGAGCGGAGCGACGATCACGCAGCGGTCGGGCTCGTCGCCCTCGCTGAACGTCTCGATCCCCGGGCGGCCCTTGAGATGGTCGTGGACGATCTTGCGCTCGGTCGCCGACATCGGCTCGAGCTCGATCTCGCGACCGGTCTCGAGGGCCCGCGCAGCGGCGCGCTCCGCCTGGCCGATCACCTGCTCGCGGCGCCGCTCGCGGTACCCCGCGGCGTCCACGATCACGCGCTTGCGCTCCTTGGCCCCGCGCTGGGCCGCGCGGTAGCAGATGAGCTGCACGGCGTCGATGGTCTGGCCCCGCCGGCCGATCAGGCGGCCCACGTCCTCCCCATCGACGACGGCGGTGATCTGCCGGTCAGTCTCGATCACGTCCACGGTGCCATCGACGCCCAGGGCGTCGATCACCCGCTCGACGATGCCGCGAACCCGCTCGGCCGCGTCAACGGGCGGCGCTGCCTGCTGCTCCTCACTCATGGGAACCGCGACTCTAGCGCGAGAAGGGAAACGCTGGCGCGCCGCGAAGGATTGAAGCTGGTGGCATACGCCCCCGACCCCCGTTTGACCCCGTGGGGCGTGGTCGGCTTTGCGCGCGCTTGGGTGAGGTGTTACGGGAGGCGCGCGGGGGTTGGGTGGCCCCCGGCGTTTGTGGTGGCGGGGCCGGGGCGTTCGTCGCGGGGCGGCGGCCTTCGTGGCGGGGCCGGGGCGTTCGTGGCGGGGCGTAGCCGCGTGTCGGCGGTAAAGGGGGCGGGAGGTCGGCGGGGTGCGGGGTGTGCGCGGCTCTCGTGCGCGTTTGGTGGCGCGGGGTGCGGGCTCGGCGCGGCCGTGTGCTCCGCGGGACGTTACGCAGGCGCCCCGTTTCGCTCGCGACCCCGACGTTCAGCCCTGGTGTTCGATTTTCGGCGACCAGGGCTGAAAGTCCCGGTATGGGCGCTGGACCTTCAGCCCACGTGTGCGGAAAGCGGCGATCAGGGCTGAACGTCCGGGTTGTGCGCGTCCGATCGCGATTTCGCACCCCGGCGGCCGCGACTTCGCGCGGGAGCGGTCCGCGCGAGCGTTTCACGTGTTACGCCCGCGCCGAGCCAGCGCCGACGAAAAAGGGGCGCCGCCGGGCGCCCCTTGTGCGGCTACCGCCGCCGCTTGCGCTTGCGCGGCGGGGGAGGCGGCGGCTTTGCGGCCTTGACCTCCTCCTCGGCGGGCTTCGCCGGCGGCGGGAAGAACCGCATCACGACTGCCTGCTGGCCCAGCGTCCAGAGGTTCGTGGTGATCCAGTAGACCGCGAGGCCCGCCGGGAAGCTCGCCACGAACGGGGCGAAGACCAGCGGCAGGGCGAACATGATGATCCGCTGGTTGCGGTCGGCGCGCGAGGCCTGGACGAGGCCGGCGCCGATTTGCGTGCCAACGAAGAGCACGATCAGCGCGATCAGCGGACCGCCGGTGGGCGGCTCGGTGAGGTTGTCGATGAAGAGGAAGCCGACGGGCGGCGAGGCCAGGACGTCCTGGGTGAAGCCGTCGCTGCGCAGCAGGTAGAAGAGCGACAGGAAGACGGGGAGCTGCAGCAGGAGGGGGAGGCAGGAGGCGAGCGGGTTGATCTTGTTCTCGCGGTAGAACTCGATCAGCTCCCGCTGCTGGCGCTCCTTGTCGTCCTTGTAGCGCTCCTGGATCTCCTTGATCTGCGGCGCGTACGCCTGCAGGGCGCGCATCGAGCGGATCTGCGAGATCGAGAGCGGGAGGATCACGATCCGCGTGACGATGGTCAGGGCCACGATCGAGAGGCCCCAGCTCAGCCCCGCGTTGTCGTGGAAGAAGAGGATCACCGCCTCGGCGAGGTCGATGAGGGGCTGTAGGACGTTGGCGACGATCATGCGGGCGCTCCGTTGTGGTGGTGCTCGGCGTGGTCGTGGGCCCGGAAGAGGCGGCGGTTGGACACGGGGTCCCAGCCCCCGTGGCTCCACGGGTTGCAGCGCAGAAGCCGCCAGCCGGCGAGGATCGAGCCGCGCACGATCCCGAGCTCGCGCACGGCCTCGAGCGCGTAGGCCGAGCAGGTCGGCTCGTACTTGCAGCGCCGCGGCAGGCCGGGCGAGATGAAGCGCATGTAGAAGCGCAGCGGGAGCAGGAAGGCCTCGACGAGCAGATGGCGCGCGCGGGCGAGCGCGGTGTCGGGCGCGGAGCGTTTCACGTGTTACGCCTCCACCCCGAAGCCGGCCTGGTTGAGCAGCTCGCGCAGGACCGGCTCGACACCCCGGACCCCCTCGCGCTCGACCAGGCCCGCGACGTCCTTGCGGGCAACGAGCACGAAATCATGCGAGTCCGGGAGCTCGTCGGCGATCCCCCAGAACGCCTCGCGCAGCGCGCGCTTGACGGCGTTGCGCTCGACCGCGCCGCCGACCTTCTTGCCGACGGAGACGCCGAGGCGCACGTCGCCCCCCTCGTCCTCGCTGTCCCGAGGGAACGCGTAGAGGACGAGGAAGCGATTCGCGTGTGACTTACCCTCACGGTAGACGCGATCGAAGTCGCCGCTTCTGGAGAGTCGCCCACGCCGTCGCCCCTCGCCGCGCCGCGACATCAGGGGGTCAGTCGCTTGCGCCCCTTACGGCGCCTGCGCCTGATGATGTCGCGCCCGCCGCGAGTACGCATGCGCACGCGAAAGCCGTGCGTCTTCGCACGCTTGCGCTTCTTCGGCTGCCAAGTCCGCTTCATCTCTGCGACAGAAAATCTAGGGGCAACCCGCGTAGAGGGCTCGTGGGCGCCCGCTTCCGGGAGGCGGCCAGTATAGAGACAACCGCAGGGTTACAGGTCACCTGCCGGGCCGGGCGGTGCAAGCCGGCGTGCAGGCCGGACCGCTCCCGCGCAGCTTTTTCCCGGCATTTGCGAAACAGCCTCCCCGCCCGCCGAGGGGGCGTGCCTATGATCGCGGACCGTGGCCCAGGCGAACCCCGACAGCGACCTCGAGAACCTCTGGCAGGAGGTCCGCGAGGCGTTGCGGAGGGGCATGCCCGCCGCCACGTTCAGGCAGTGGATCGAGCCGCTCAAGCCGGTGACGCGGGTCGACGGCGCGCTCTACGTGACGGGCCCCAAGCGCGTGCGCACCTGGGTCGACCGCCGCTACCGCGAGCAGATCGAGGCCGCCATGCGCAAGGTCGACCCGGACCTGGGCCCGCTCTTCCTCGTCGAGCCCGAGACCGCGTCCACCCAGGCGCCCGAGCGCGAGCTCACGCCCATGCCGATCGACCCGAAGCACACGTTCGACCGCTTCGTGATCGGCCCCGGCAACCGGTTCGCCCACGCGGCCGCGCTCGCGGTCGCCGAGCTGCCCGGCGAGGCCTACAACCCGCTCTTCCTCCACGGCCCGCCCGGCCTCGGCAAGACCCACCTGATGGGGGCGATCGCCCGGTACCTGCGCGAGCACCACCCGACCCTCAAGGTCCACTACACCACCGCCGAGCGCTTCACGAGCGAGTTCGTCGCGACCCTGCGCACGGACGGGCCCGAGCGCTTCAAGGAGCGCTACCGCTCCCTCGACGCCCTCCTCATCGACGACGTCCAGGTGCTCGAGGGCAAGCCCCGCACCGAGGAGGAGTTCGTCCACACCTTCAACGCGCTGTACGCGGCCGGCAAGCAGATCGTCCTCTCCAGCGACCGCCCGCCCAGCGCCCTCTCGCGCCTCGAGCAGCGCCTGCGCGACCGCTTCCAGTGGGGGCTTACGGTCGAGATCGAGCCGCCGGACCTGCGCACCCGCGTCGCCCTGCTCTGGCGCTTCGCGAGCGACGCGGTCGACCAGCTTCCCGACCCCCAGGTGCTCCGTGAGATCGCGAACGCCGCGCCCGGCAACGTCCGCGGCCTGGAGGGCGCCCTCACCCGCGTGCTCGCCATGGCCTCGATCTTCGGCGAGCCGCTCGAGCGCGGTGTGGTCGAGCGCGCCTTCCGCCCGGCCGCGCGCAAGGGCACCGAGGGCGCGAGCGTCACCGCTCCCTCGGTCAGGGCGATCCAGGACACGGTGTGCTCGGTGCTCGGCGTCTCCCGCGAGGAGCTCCTCTCCGCCCGCCGCACTCCGCGCGTCGCGCGGGCCCGGCAGCTCGCCATGTACCTCTGCCGCGAGCTCACCCCGCTCTCGCTCGCGCAGATCGCCCGCGAGTTCGACCGCGACCACTCCACGGTCCTCCACGCCGTCCGGTCCATCGAGTCCAGGCTCGAGCCCGGCTCGGAAATCCACGACGATGTGGACAGGATCCGTGGAGAGCTATCCCGCGCGGTGGATAGTTTCCCCCGCGAGAGCGCCGCGGCGGGCGCCGCTCACGGCGGTCCACAGGAAGAATCCACAGCCTGATCGCGCTTGGCCAAGCCGACCGCGCGCCTTGCCAACAGTTCTCAACAGCCTTAATACATCTGATCCGGATAGGAAGATGAGCGACCTCCGATGAAGATCCAAGCCCCACGCGACTCACTCTCCAACGCCCTGCAGCTCGCCAGCCGCGTGGTCTCCTCGCGCGCCACCCTCCCCTCGCTCGGCGGCGTGATGCTCACCGCCACCGACGGCGTGACGCTCCAGGCGACCGACATGGAGGTTGCGATCTCCCTCCGCGTCCCGGACGCCACAGTCGAGACCACCGGAGCGCAGCTCCTGCCGGCGCGGCTCCTCGCCGACGTGGTGCGCAGCCTACCCGCCGGGCAGGTGACCCTCGAGGCGCGCCCCGAGGAGCGCGACGTGGAGATCACCACCGGCACGTCCAACTTCCACCTGCGGACCCTCCCCTCCGAAGACTTCCCGCGCCTACCCGAGGTCCACAGCGACCCGGCGAAACTCCCGGCGCAGCCGCTCGCCGCCGCGATCGAGCGCGTCGCGCGCGCCGCCTCCAAGGACGAGGTGCGCCCGATCCTCACCGGCGTGCTCGTCCAGGCCGAAGGCGCCCGCCTCACGCTCGTGGCGACCGACTCCTACCGGCTGGCCGTCAAGCACACCCCGCTCGAGGCTGAGCTGCCGATGCCGATTGAGGCGAACGTGCCCTCGCGCGCGCTCCGTGAGCTCGCCCGCGCGATCGCCGGCGGCGGGGCCGAGGAGGTGGAGATCGCGCTGTCGCGCAACCAGATCGTCTTCCGCCTCGACGGCCTCGAGCTGTCCTCGCGCCTGATCGAAGGGCAGTTCCCGAGCTGGCGCCAGCTCATCCCCGAGAGCTTCGACCACGAGGTGCGCCTGCCCCGCGAGGAGCTCCTGGAGGTCTGCCGGCGCGTGAGCCCGCTCGCGCAGCGCAACGCTCCGCTGCGCCTGGCCTTCTCCGAGGGTGAGCTGACGGTCGCGGCGTCCACGCCCGACCTCGGCGACGCGAGCGAGGCGATGCCCGCGCCGTACTCCGGCGAGCCGCTCGAGATCGCCTTCAACCCCCAGTTCCTGATCGACGGGATCGAGAGCATCACGGGCGACGAGCTGTCGGTGAACCTCTCCTCGCCGCTGCGGCCTGGGCTGCTGCGCCCGGTGGGCGACGAGGACGACTTCGCGTACCTCGTGATGCCGATCCGCCTGAACACCTAAGCGCGCGATCCGCCCGCGCGCCCGAGCGGGGGCGTACGCTGCGGTGGAGGCCATGGAAACGATCTCCGTCGAGGCGCTGCGCACCCGCTCCTTCCGCAACCTCGCCGACGGCGAGCTGCGCCTGGGGGAGGGGGTCACCCTGCTGTGGGGACCCAACGGCGCCGGCAAGACGAACCTCCTGGAGGCGCTCTATGCCGCGCTGGCCGGGCGCTCGTGCCGCACGCGCGCCGACCGCGAGACCATCGCGTTCGGCGAGCAGCTGGCCCGCGCGGAGGCCGACGTCACCGAGGGCCCTGAGCGGCGCGAGTTCATGTTCGCGTGCGCCCGCGACGAGGGCCGCCGCCACCTCCTGAACGGCTCGCCCGCGCCCCCCGACGCGGCGCGCCGGCGTGACGGGCCGG
>PKER01000020.1 GCA_002919115.1 bacterium | reverse complement strand
CGGGGGCGGGGGGTCTGCGGGTGCCGGGGGGGATGGGTATGTGGTGAGGCGCCTTCGCCTCTGTTGTGGGGAGAGCTTGGGTCAGGCGCGCGCGGGCTCGGGCGCGGGCGCTCGCGGCGCCTCGGGCTCCTCGCCGCCCTCGGGGTCCGGCGGCAGCTCGCCGTGGAACTCGAAGCGCGAGCGCGGCAGCCACTCGAGCCAGCTCGGCAGGTACCAGTTCCACTTGCCGAGCAGCTTCATCGTCGCCGGCAGCAGCACCGCGCGGATGATCGTGGCGTCGATCAGGATCGCCAGGCCCAGGCCCACGCCGGCCTGCTTGAACTCGATCGCCGAGAGCGTCGCGAAGATCGCGAACACCGCGACCATCACGATCGCCGCCGCGCTGATCACCGACGCCGTGCCCTTGATCCCGGCCCCGACCGCGTCGCCCACCGACAGCCCGCGGTCGTACGCCTCCCGGATCCGGCTCAGGATGAACACGTGGTAGTCCATCGAGAGCCCGAACAGGATCACGAACAGGAACAGGGGCAGCCACGAGGTGATCGCGCCGGTCGACTCGAAGCCGAGCAGCGACTCGAGGTGGCCGTCCTGGAAGATCCAGACCAGGGCCCCGTACGCGGCGCCCACCGACAGCAGGTTCAGCAGGATCGCCTTGATCGGGATCACGATCGAGCGGAAGGTCACGAGCAGCAGCAGGAACGCCGCGCCGAGGACCACCGCGAACACGACCGGGACGCGGTCCTCCATGAGCTGGTTGAAGTCCTCCGAGCCCGCAGTGAACCCGGTGACGTTGACCTCGGCGCCCTCGACCTGCCCGATCGTCTCGGGGATGACCTCCCCGCGCAGCGACGCGAGCGCCGCGTACGAGGCGTCGTCCATCCCGTCGCCCACGATCGGGACGGCCACCGCGTAGACGCTGCCGTCGGGGCTCTCCTCGACCGAGCGCGGGCCGACGACGAAGTCGCTCTCCGCGAGCGCGCGGTCGAACTCGGCGAGCGCGGCCTCGACCTCGTCCTTCGGGGCGCCGTTGGTCTCGATCACCGCCACCGCGGCGATCTGCTCACCGGGGAAGTGCTCCTGGATGCGGTCGTAGGTCTGCATGACCTCGAGGTCGCGCGGGAGCGTCTCGATCCCCGGCACCTGCATCTTCAGGTGCAGGGCCGGGATCGCCAGGGCGACCAGCACGGCGAGCGCCGCGCCGCCGGCCAGCCAGGGCCGGCGCAGGACGCGGTCGAGCACCGCGCTCCAGATGCGGGGCTCGCGCCCAGCGCGCTCCTCGGGCGGCGTCAGGAACGGCACGCGGCCCTTGTTGACGCGGTCGCCCAGCGCGGACAGGACCGCCGGCAGCACCGTCAGCGAGCCGACCACGGCGATCGCGACGACCAGGATCGTCCCGGTCGCGAACGACGTGAACGTCGCCGCGCCGGCGAAGTACATGCCGGCCATCGCCACGGCCACGGTGATGCCGGACACGAGCACCGCGCGGCCCGACGTCGCGGCGGCCGCGGCCAGGGCGGCCTCCTTGGAGCGCCCGCGGGCGCGCTCCTCGCGCTCGCGGCGCAGGTAGAACATCGCGTAGTCGACGCCGACCGCCAAGCCGATCAGGAGCACGACCGAGCCGACGGCGTCGTCCACGGGGAAGATCTGGCTGATCGGGCCGAGCAGCGCGATCGCGGCCGCAACCGCGGTCGCCGCCAGGATCAGCGGGACGACCGCTGCCAAGAGCGCGCCGAACGCCAGGATGAGGATGATCAGCGTGATCGGAACCGAGGTCACCTCGGCCTGGCGGAAGTCCTCCTGGAACGACTCGCCGAGCGCCTTGCTCGCGCTCGCGTCGCCGAAGTAGCCGATCCCGAGATCGGGATGCGCGGCGGCGACGGACTCGATCGCGGCCTCGGGCTTCGAGACGAGGTCCTCGACGGTCTCGTCGGCGTCCCGCGGCGGCTCCGCGATCTCGTACGTGAGCAGGGCGGCGCGGCCGTCCTGCGCGATCTGGTTCGGGTCGTCGTAGGGCGTGACGATGTTCTCGGCGACGCCGGTCTCCTCGAGCTCCGCCACGAGCTCGCCGACGACCGCGCGCACCTCGGGCGAGCGCGGGTCGGCGCCCTCGATCAGCACCGTCTCCTTCGCGGTGTCCGCGAAGGCCTCGGCGTAAGCCTTGTCGGCCCGCTGCGACTCGCCGACGCCGTACTCCTCGTCGGTCAGGCTCTCGGTCGTGAACTGGCCGCCGATCACGACGGCGAGGATCACGAACGCGAGCCAACCCAAGACGGCCTTGCGGCGGTGGCGCGCGCTCCAGCGGCCGGCGCGTGCCGCGATTCCTCTGGGCTCCATTTCTCGCTCCTGGGGATGGGTTTCGCTCACGGCAGCGATCATGCGACGCGAGCGGCGGCGGGCCAATGGAGTTCCCCGGCGTCTTGCGGTGGGGATAACCGAACCCCGTGGGGACGCTACCCGTATTGGAACCCCGCGCCCGGTACGCGACAATGCGGGCAAATGGGGCAGAGAGTGCTCATCGTCGACGACCACGCCGGCTTCCGGGCGAACGCCCGCCGGCTGTTGGAGTGCGAGGGCTTCGAGGTCGTCGCGGAGGCCGCGGACGGCGCCGAGGCGCTGCGCGCGGCGGCCGAGCACGCGCTCGACCTCATCCTGCTTGACGTCAACCTGCCCGACGGGGACGGTCGCGACCTCGCCGCCGAGCTCGGTTCGCACGGCGCCCAGGTGCTCTTGATCTCGAGCCGCGACGACGTCGAGCCCACGGCGCACACGATCGGCTTCCTCGCCAAGGACCGTCTCTCGGGCGAAGCGATCACTGCGCTGCTGCGATGATCTCGCTGCGTCGGGCCCTGATCGCCCTCGGCCTGGCCGGCTTCGTGCTCGGCCTCTTGGTGCTGACGGCGATCCTCACGAGCGACCACACCGAGAACAAGGCGGCGGTGGCCGCGCTCGACCTGCTCGTCGGCTGGTCGTTCATCGGCACCGGCCTCTACGCGTGGGACCGCAGGCCCTCCAGCCGGGTGGGCCCGTTCATGAAGGCGGTCGGCCTCACCTGGCTGCTCGCCGGCTTCATGAACGCGAGCGTGCCCGGGCTGTTCATCGCCGGCGCCATGATCAGCGCGCTGCCGATCGCGATCCTGGTCCACATGACGCTGACGTTCCCGTCGGGCCGCCTCGATGACAAGTGCGCGAAGGCGGTCGTGATCGGGGCGTACGTGCTCGCGGTGCTGCTCGCGCCCGTCCCCTACCTGTTCGCCGACACCACCGTCTCCCACTTCTGCGGGCCCGACTGCCCGACCAACCCGCTGATGATCTGGAACGAGCGGGAGGTCGCGGACGCGATGTTCGCGGGCTTCAACGGCATCGGGGCCGCGCTGCTCGTGGCGACGCTCGTGCTCGCCGTCCGGCGCTGGCGGCGCGCCACCCCCGAGGCGCGCCGGGACCTGGGGCCGACACTGTGGGCCGCGTTCGTGACGATCGCGTTCTTCGCCACGGTCATCTCGCTCCAGTTCACCGGGCTCGAGGAAGAGATCCACGCCGTGTACCTGCTGGCCGTCGTGCCGCTCGCCTCGATCCCCTACGCGTTCCTCGGCGGGCTGCTGCGCTCGCGGCTCGTCGAGGCCGACGAGATCGCCGCGGAGAACGCGCGCCTCGACGCCGAGCTCAAGCGCCGCTACGAGGAGCTGCGGGCGTCGCGCGCCCGGATCGTGGAGGCCGCGGACGCGGCGCGCCGCAAGCTCGAGCGCGACCTGCACGACGGCGCGCAGCAGCGCCTGGTCGGGCTCGCGCTCTCGCTGCGCATGGCGCGCGAGCGGATCGACTCGGACCCCGGCGAGGCCCGCGCGCTGCTCGACGAGGCCCAGGCGGAGCTCGCGCGCGCGACCGAGGAGCTGCGCGAGCTCGCCCGCGGCATTCACCCCGCCGTGCTCACCGACCGCGGGCTGAGCGCGGCGCTCGCGGCGCTCGCCAAGCGCTCGCCGCTGCGGGTGGAGCTCAAGGACGGGGTCGGCGAGCGCCTGCCGGACTCGGTCGAGGCGGCCGCGTACTTCGTCGTCGCCGAGGCGCTCACGAACGCGGCGCGCCACGCGGGGACCGACCGCGCCGAGGTCGAGGTCGCCCGGCGCGACGGGCACCTGCGGGTTGCCGTGCGGGACGAGGGCCGCGGCGGGGCCGACCCCTCGGGCTCCGGGCTGCGCGGGCTGGCCGACCGCGTGCAGGCGCTCGACGGCGAGCTGGAGATCTCGAGCCCGCCCGGCAAGGGCACGAGGATCGTCGCGCGGATCCCGGTGGGCTGACCGGCTCGCGACCCCCATCCGCGGTGAGCCACTACCTTGCCGGGCTGTGCGAGTCGTGATCGCTGAGGACTCGGTGCTCCTGCGCGAGGGGGTCGCGCGCCTGCTCGCCGAGCACGGCATGGAGGTCGTCGGCCAGGCGTCCGACGGCGAGGAGCTGCTGCGCAAGGTGCGCGCCCATCGGCCCGACGTGGCGATCGTCGACGTCCGCATGCCCCCGACGCAGACCGACGAGGGCGTGCGCGCCACCCGCACGATCCGGGCGGAGCTCCCCGAGACCGCGGTCCTCGTGCTCTCGGCCATGGTCGAGCCCGCGCACGCGCGCGAGCTGCTCGCCGAGGACGCCGCCGGCATCGGCTATTTGCTCAAGGACCGCGTGGCGGACATCGACGCCTTCGTCGAGGCGGTGCGCAGGGTCGGCGCCGGCGGCTCGGTGCTCGACCCCGACGTGGTCACCGCGATGCTCGGGCAGCCGGCCGACGACGATCCGCTCGCCGAGCTCACGAGCCGCGAGCACGAGGTTCTCTCCCTGATGGCCGAGGGCCGCTCGAACGCGGCGATCGCCGAGCGCCTCGTGATCACGGAGCGCGCCGTCGAGAAGCACGTGACGAACATCTTCGCCAAGCTCAACCTCCCGCCGACCCCGGACGACCACCGGCGGGTGCTGGCCGTGCTGCGCTACCTAGAGGGCTGAGAGTTCCGTGCCGCCCTTCAGCCAGCTGCACGTCGTCTACCGGGGCGTCCTGCTGGCGGCGGGCCTGCTCGTCTTCGGGCTCCTCTTCCAGGAGCTCGTCACCCTGCTCGTGGCGATCCTCGTCACCGTCATCCTCTCGATCCCGCTGAGCTCGGCGGCCACCTACCTCGAGCGCTACAAGGTCCCGCGCGCCGTCGGCGCGCTCGCCGCGCTGCTCTTCGGGATCGCCGTCTTCGCGGGCGTGATCGCGCTGATCATCCCGCCGTTCGTCGAGCAGACCGAGGAGTTCGTCGACTCCGTGCCCGACGTGGTGACCGAGCTCGAGGAGCGCATCGGCGAGATCGTCAACGTGGACCCGAGCGAGGTCGGCAGGGAGGCGCAGAACTTCCTCGAGAGCTACACCGAGGACCCGGAGACGCTGATCGGCCCCCTGACCTCGCTGGGCCTGAGCATCGCGGGCATCCTCGCCGCGCTCGTCTTCATGCTGATCACGGCGTACTACATCGCCGTCCGCCCCGAGCCCCTGATCGACGGCGTGCTCTCGCTGTTCCCGCCGGAGCGCCGCGACGCCGCGGCGCGGGTGATCGAGCGGTTGCGCCGGGCGTGGATCGGCTGGCTGCACGGCGTGGCCGCCGACATGCTGGTCACCGGCAGCCTGCTCTACCTCGGGCTGACCCTGATCGGCCTCGACTTCGCGATCTTCTTCGCGGTCTTCTCGGCCCTGCTCGTGGTCATCCCCTACTTCGGCGCCGTGCTGGGCGCGATCCCCGTCACCCTGTTCGCGCTCGCCGACTCGCCCACGAAGGCGCTGCTCGCGCTGGGCATCTACATCATCGTCCAGCAGATCGAGGGCAACGTGATCATCCCGCTGATCATGGCCCAGCGGGTGAAGCTCCACCCCGCCCTGATCGCGATCGGCGTGATCGTCGTCGGCCAGCTGTTCGGCTTCATCGGCCTGTTCGTCGCCGTGCCGATCCTCTCGGCGATCGTGATCCTGATCGAGGAGCTCTGGGTGAAGCCGATGGAGCGCGACCGGGGCGTGCGCGCGGCGGGCGAGCTCGAGGTCCCGGGGGCGGCGGGCCCGCCGGGCGCC
>PKER01000343.1 GCA_002919115.1 bacterium | reverse complement strand
CCCTCGTCGCGGCCGGCGGCGACCACCCGCGCGGCGCCGAGGATCTTCGCCGCCTGGACGGCGAGCTGGCCGACGACGCCGCTCGCGCCCAGCACGAGCACGCTCTCGCCGGCCTTGAGCTGCGCGCTCCACTCGAGCGCGTTCCACGCGGCCATCCCGGCGATGCCGAGGCAGAGCGCGTGGGCGTCATCCACGTCGTCGGGCACGTCGATCAGGGTCTCCGGGTCGACGAGCGTGCGCTCGGCGAAGGCGCCGAACGGCGCGCGCGACCCCATGAAGTAGACGCGCCGACCCCCGTAGGCGCCGATGCCCTCCTCGCCCATGACCGCGGGGGGCTCGACCTGGCGCATCAGCCCGGAGGCGATCGCCAGATCGACGGGGTTGAGGGCGGCGAGGCTGACCTCGACGACGGCGCCGTCGTCCCGCCCCGCAGGATCGTCGAACTCGCCGTACTGCGGGACTCCTCCGATCTCGTGCAACACCGCGGCGCGCACGGCCGGGATCGTAGCCGCTCGCGCCGCGGGCTTCAGTCCGTGCCGCGGCCTAGGTCGGGGCGGGCTCGCGGTCGGGGATCGACCCCGCGCGGATGGGCCCCTCGACGGCGTAGCTTGCGAACGTCACGCCGCTCGGCGTGGTCGTGGCTTCGAGCAGGCGCAGGCCCGCGGGCCGGGCGCCGGAGCCGAACAGGCGCTTGCCCGAGCCGGCGACCACCGGGAAGGTCATCAGGCGGAACTCGTCGACGAGGCCCGCGGCGAGCAGGGACTGGAGCAGCTCGGTGCTGCCCTGCGTGATCAGCTCCGGGCCGTCCTCGCGCTTGACCCGCGCGAGCGCCTCGGCCGCGTCGCCCTCGAGCAGCACCGAGTTCTCCCAGTCGGCGCGCTCGAGCGTGCGCGAGGCCACGTACTTGCGGGCGCCGTTGAGGCCGTCGGCGATCGGCCCCTCCTGGTGCGGCCAGTAGGACGCGAAGATCTCGTACGTCCTGCGGCCGAGGACGAGGTCGAAGGGTCGGGAGAACGCCGCGCGCACACAGCCCAGGAACTCGTCGTCGAGGTAGCCGAAGGCCCAGCCGCCGTGGTCGAAGCCTCCGTCCCGGTCCTCGTCGGGCGCGCCCGGCGCCTGCATGACGCCGTCGAGGGTGATCTGGCATACCGCCACGAGCTTTCTCATGACCTCTCCTTTCCGTTCGCCTGCCGGTTAGACCGGGCGCGGCTCGGGAAGTAATCGCAACACCCCTCTTTCGCGGCGCTGCGGTGCGACCGGCCGGAGCGCCCCGGGGGGCAAACGACCGGATGAGGAGGAGCAGATGTCCTCAGCCAACGCCCCGCTGCGCGCCGCGGCGCAGCTCATCGACCTGGAGGCGGCCGAAACCCTCGACGTCCTGGGGCCGACCGTGCAGATCATCACCCCGCTCACGGGCGACGACCGCGCGCCCTGCCTGATCCGCGGGACGGTCCCCGCGGGCGGGGTCGTCCCGCTGCACAGCCACCCCGAGCCCGAGACGTTCGTCGTGCTGAGCGGCCGGATGGAGGGGCTGGTGGGCTACGGGGAGGATCCCCGCTGGGCGGTCGTCGAGCCCGGCCGCGCGCTGCACGTCCCGGGCGGGGTCCCGCACGCGTGGCGCAACGGCTCGAACGAGCCCGTCGTGAACCTCGTGGTCACCGAGGAGCGACTCGCCCGGTTCTTCCGCGAGATCGCCAGGCCCGTCAGCGAGCAGAGCGCAGGGCAGCCCGCCCCAGCCGACCTGGAGCGCTTCGCGCAGGCCGCGGCGCGCTTCGGGCACTGGCAGGCCGGCCCGGAGGAGAACGCCGCGATCGGGATCGACCTCTCGGCCCTCGCCCCCTGACCCGACGTTCAGCCCTGGTAGTCGAAAAACGACGACGAGGGCTGAACGTTCCGCGGGCCGCCACGTTCGTTCAGCCGTGGTCGTCGAAAAACGACGACCACGGCTGAACGAGCCGCGACGTCCGGCTTCGTTCAGCCCACGTATTCGAAAACCGACGACCAGGACTGAACGTCTGCGTGGAGTGGCGGCGGCCCCGGCGCTCCGCTTGGCCCTGCCCCGAGATTCCCAGCGACGGGGTCGGATTTCTTGCTTATAGGATGCGCCGCGAAGTGCCAAAGCATGACGTACTTGTCATAGGAGCAGGGCTTGCGGGTCAGCGCGCAGCGCTGGCCGCGGCGGAAAAGGGAGTCACGGTGGGGATCATCTCGAAGGTCCACCCCGTGCGGTCACACTCGAACGCGGCGCAGGGCGGGATCAACGCCGCTCTGAACCCGGGCGACACCTGGGAGTCGCACGCCTTTGACACCGTCAAGGGCTCCGACTACCTGGGCGACCAGGACGCGATCGAGGTGATGTGCCGGGAGGCGCCGGAGGAGATCCTCCACCTCGAGCATCTGGGCGTCCCCTTCCATCGCAACGAGGAGGGCAAGCTCGGGACGCGCGCGTTCGGTGGCGCCTCGCAGGCGCGCACCTTCTACGTCGCCGACATCACCGGTCAGGCGATCATGCACGTGCTCTACGAGCAGCTCATGAAGTACTCCGACCTCATCGACCGCTACGAGGAGTACTTCACGACGGCGCTCGCCATCGACGACGACGGCAACTGCGTCGGCGCCGTTACCCGCAACGTGCGCGACGGCTCGATGGAGCTGTTCGAGGCGAAGAACGTGATCCTCGCCACGGGCGGCAACGGGCAGATCTGGAAGCCGACCACGAACGCGCTGATCTGCACCGGCGACGGCATCGCGATGGCCTACCGGGCCGGCGCGCCGCTCATGGACATGGAGATGATCCAGTACCACCCGACCACGCTGGCGGGCAAGGGCTTCCTGATCACCGAGGGCGCGCGCGGCGAGGGCGCGCACCTGCTCAACGCGAAGGGCGAGCGCTTCATGGAGAAGTACGCGCCCAACAAGATGGAGCTTGCCTCGCGCGACGTCGTCTCGCGCGCCGAGCAGACCGAGATCAACGAGGGCCGCGGCTTCCCGGACGGGACCGTCGCGCTCGACATCACGGTCGTGCCGAAGAAGCGCATCCACGAGGCGCTGCGCGAGATCGTCCTGGTCGGCCGCGACTTCGCGGGCGTCGACATCACCCGCGAGCCGATCCGCATCAAGCCGGGCAACCACTACACGATGGGCGGCGTCAAGACCGACGTCAACGGCGCCACCTCCATCCCCGGCCTGTACGCGGCCGGCGAGTGCGCCTGCGTCTCGGTGCACGGCGGCAACCGTCTCGGCGCGAACTCGCTGCTCGACACGCTGATCTTCGGCCGGCGCGCCGGCGCCCACGCCGCCGACCGCGCGAAGCGGATCGACTGGAGCCGGCCCTCGCGCGCGATCCTGGCCGACGAGGAGGCGAAGATCGGCGAGATCATGAAGCGCGAGCGCGCCACCGGCCGGCGCATCTCCGAGATCAAGCACGAGCTCGGCACCACGATGGACAAGTACGTCGCGGTCTTCCGCGACGAGGAGGGCCTGACCAAGGCCCTGGAGACCGTCCGCCGTCTCAAGGAGGAGGCGAAGACCGCCTACATCGACGACCGCGGCACGGTCTTCAACCAGGACATCCTCGGGGCGCTGGAGCTCAGCTTCATGCTCGACTCGGCCGAGTGCACGTGCATCGCCGCGCTGCACCGGACCGAGAGCCGCGGGGCCCAGTACCGCACGGACTACCCCGAGCGCAACGACGAGGAGTGGTTGAAGCACATCACGCTCACGCTCGACGGTGACGAGCCGAAGATCGGGTATGCCCCGGTCACGATCACTCAGTGGCAACCGGCCGAGCGCAAGTACTGAAGTAAGCCGACACGGAAAGGCAGGAGCCAATGGCGGAGTACACGCTGCGAGTTAGGCGCCAGAAGCCGGAGGCCGACGACCGTGGACCCGCCGGCCCCTACTGGGAGGAGTTCGAGGTCGAGCTGGATCCGACGCTGTCGGTGCTGGACGGCCTCCTGCAGGCCAAGGACCGCCAGGACGGCTCGCTGGGAGTCCGCTGCTCGTGCCGCGCCGCGATCTGCGGTTCCTGCGGGGTGAAGATCAACGGGCAGTCCACCCTGGCCTGCCTCACCCAGATCGGTGAGGCGCAGGAGCGCGCCAACCGGCTCGCGAGGGAGACCGACGCGGGGGCCGACGGGGACGGCGACGGCAACCAGCCGATCGTCGTCGAGCCGATGGGCAACATGCCCGTGATCAAGGACCTGGTCACGGACATGGAGTCGACGCACTGGAAGAAGATCCGGCGCGTCACCCCGTGGCTGATCGACGACGGCAACCCGCCGGAGCGGGAGCGCATCGTGCCGCCCGAGACGATGGTCGACATCACGCAGACCATCGCCTGCATCCAGTGCGGCGCCTGCGTCTCCTCCTGCCTCTCGATGGAGGCCGACCCGGACTTCATCGGCCCGGCCGCGCTGGCCAAGGCCTACCGCTTCGTGGGCGACCCGCGCGACGTCGACACGGAGGCCCGCCTCAACGACCTCGCGCAGGACCCGCACGGCATCTACGACTGCACGCACTGCTTCTCGTGCGTGGATGCCTGCCCGAAGGGCGTCGCGCCGATGGACCAGATCATGCGGCTGCGCCGCCTCGCGGGTCACGACCACGACATCGACGATCGCAACAACGGGCGCCGTCACGAGACCGCGTTCGTGAAGATCATCGAGAAGAAGGGCACGCTGGACGAGTCGCTGCTCCTCCAGGAGTCCTACGCGCAGGGGATCAAGGGCAAGCTCAAGCCGTCGAAGGCCGCGATCAAGGGCCTGCTCGGCTCGCTGCCGACCGCGATCCGCGGGATCAAGACCGGCAAGATGCGCTCCCTGCCCAAGCTGATCCCCGGCATCCACCCGAAGCTTCCGGGCGATGCGCAGGACCACGTCAAGCGCATCTACAAGCACGCCGAGGAGCACCGCGAGGAGCTCAACCTCTACATCTCGGGCGTGGAGGACGACGAGCCCGCGGAGGTCGGCGCGAGCGCCGAGACCACTGTCGAGAACGCCGAGGAACGGAGGGATTCCTGATGGCCACGAACCTCAAGCTGGCCTACTGGCCGGGCTGCGTATCACGCGGCTTCACCCCCGAGCTGCACGGCTCGATGGCGCTCGTGGCGAACCGCCTGGGCATCGAGCTCGTCGAGCTCGATCGCGCCAACTGCTGCGGCGCCGGCGTGATCGCCGAGCACAACCAGGAGCTCGCCGACACGCTGAACGCGCGCACGTTCGCGCTCGCCCAGCAGACGGGCCTGCCGATGATGAACATCTGCTCGACCTGCCAGGGCGCGCAGTCCGAGTGCCAGCAGCGCCTCGACGCGAACTCGGCGTACCGGGCGCACATCAACGAGATCCTCGCCGAGGAGGGCCTCTCCTACGAGAAGGGCAAGCCCGGGTTCTCGAACAAGAACTTCCTGTGGGTTCTGGTCGAGGACTACGGCCTCGACCGCCTGCGCGAGCAGGTCAAGCGCCCGCTCACCGGCCTGCGCGTCGGCCCGTTCTACGGCTGCTACGTGGTGCGTCCGCGCCACCGGCTGGGCTACGACGAGCACCCCAACCGCGACCTCTACCTCGAGATGGTCATCGAGGCCCTCGGCGGCACGGTCGCGGAGTACGACGGCGCCCGCAAGTGCTGCGGCTTCCCGGTCATCACGATGAACCGCGAGACCTCGCTGCGCCAGGCGGGCACGCACGTCGGCGACGCGATCGACGCCGGCGCCGACGCGCTCGTCACCCCGTGCCCGCTGTGCCACCTCAACCTGGACATGCAGCAGCCGGAGGCGGCGAAGGTCGTCGGCCGCGACCTCGGCCTGCCGATCCTGCATCTCCCCCAGCTCGTCGGCCTCGCGCTCGGCTTCGAGCCCAAGGAGCTCGGCATGCCGAAGCACATCGCGTCGACGGAGTCCGTCGAGCAGCGGCTGGCGGCGGTGCCGGCGTAGGCCTGGTTGCCAGAAACGTTTGAGCCGAAGGCCCGGGCGGATCGCCCGGGCCTTTCGCTTGAGGGCCGCTCGCGCAACCGTCGGGGGCCGGGCGCCGGTATCGCCCCCCAGCGGCGCCGTTCAGCCCACGTCGCCGGAAAACGACGACCAGGGCTGAACGTCG
>PKER01000053.1 GCA_002919115.1 bacterium | reverse complement strand
CCTCGGCTGCGGTGCGGTAGCGCTTCGGGTTGGTCGAGCGGTTGTCGACCACCTCGAAGCCGTCACCGTCGTCGCGCAGCCAGGTGTAGGCGTAGACGCCGGCCGCAGTCCAGGTGCCCGGGTTGCAGGTGAGCATCGTGCCGGCCTTGCCGTTACCCGAGATCGTGGGCGGCTCGAGGTTGACCGGCACCGGGCCGACCGGGGGCTCTGCGATCTCGAAGGAGATCTGCTTGGTCTCCTCGACGTTGCCCGCGGCGTCCGCCGAGCGGTACTCGACGGTGTGCGCGCCCGGCTCGGAGACCGTGAACTCGGTCACGAACGGGTCCTCGCCCTCGGTGTTCTCGGAGACCACCCAGTCGCCGCCGTCGATGCGGTACTCGGTGTAGGCGACGCCGGAGGGCTCGGCGCCCGGAGACGCCGGCTTGACCTCGATCGTGCCCGACATGGTCGGGAAGTGGACCGAGCAGTAGAAGGTCCACGCGCCCGCCTGGTCGAACGTGCGCGTCGCCTCGGTGCCGTACGCCGGGCTGTCGGGCAGGACCACGTTGCTGGCCAGCAGCTCGAACCCCTCGGCGCACTGCGTCGGGATGTTCTCGATCTCGTCCACCGGGGTGAGCGGGCCGAGGCACAGGTCGTGCGCGCCGCCCTCGGTCCAATCCCAGCGCACCGAGTCGCCCTGGTTGATCTCGAGCTCGCTCGGATCCCAGTTGAACCCGACCGCGCCGACCTCGTGGATCTGCGGCTCGGCGCCGCCGTCACCACCGGCCGGGTCGGTCGCCTGGAGGCTGACCGTGACCGGGCCGTCGTAGGTGCCGCCGGGGCCGGGCTGGGGCGGGTCGAGCGTCGCCGTGGTCTCGGGCGGCGTGGTGTCCTCCGGGCCGGGGCCCGGCTCGTCGCCGTCGATCTCGAACGTCACCGACCGCGTCTCCTCGGTGTTGCCGGCGCCGTCGGTCGAGCGGAACTCGACGGTGTGCTCGCCGGTGCCGGAGACCTCGAACTCGGTCACGAACGGGTCGTCGCCCTCGTCGTTCGACGCGGTCTGCCAATCGCCGCCGTCGATCCGGTACTCGGTCTCGGCGACGCCGGACGCGCTCGCGTCGAGGCCGTCGGTGGCGCTGAGCCGGACGCTCACGTCACCGTCGTAGCTGGGCGCCGGATCGGCGCCGTTGAGCTCCGCCGAGGTGGTCGGCGGCTCGGTGTCGGGCGGGCAGTCGACCGTGTCGCCCGCGAAGCGGACGAAGTCGAACGCGGCCTCGAGGTTCCACGGCCCGTCGAGGTGGCCGCCCGCGTACGGGCCGACCAGCACGCCCGGGCCCTCACGCGGCGGGTTGATGACCGCGCCGTTGTCGGGATCGTTGCCCTTCACCGCGCGCTCGCCGGGGAGCTTCTGCCACTGGCCAGGCTGGCCGTTCGAGTCGGCCGCGACCTCGGCCTTCACCAAATCGCCCTCGCGGTACATCCGGATCCAGGCCGTGTTCGGGAAGTCGGCGCCGACGTTGAGCGACGTCGAGAAGTGCCGGACGTTGTTCGGGTCGTCCGCCGTGACCTCGAAGCGCCGCTGGGCCTTGCTCGGCCCGTCGGTCGTGAAGCCGACCTTGATGAAGTTCGCGTCGCTCTGCCAGAGCATCAGGCCAGCCTGCTGCCAGTTGGTCTGGTGGTCGATCGTGACGCGCGTGGTCACCGACCACTCGCCGTCCGGCACCTGCTGGCCGACGAACGCCAGCGGGCCCGTCCGGTCGCCGTCGACCTCGTCGAGGACCGGGAGGATGAGCTGGCCGTTCTCGATCCGCGCCTCGTGCTGCGGCGAGTCGACGCGGACGGTCCAGCGCTCATCGATCTCCGGGCCGCGGAACTCGTCGGAGAGCCCGTAGGTGCAGCTCGAGCCGTCCGCGACGCGGAACTTCACCGAGCTCGTCTCCGAGGTGTTGCCGGAGCGGTCGGTCGCGCGGTACTCGACCGTGTAGCTCCCGGCCTCCTCGAAGTTGACCGAGGCGCGGAACGGCTCGGAGAAGTTCTCGTTGTCGAGCGCCTCCCAGTCGCCGCCGTTCACGCGGTACTCGATCTCCCGGACCCCGGCCACGTCGTCGCTCGCGCTGAACCGCACGGTCGCGCGGTCGATGTACGCGCCCGCGTCGTTCTTGGTGCCGTCGACGTTCGCCTGGACCTCGGGCGGCGTCTGGTCGGCCTGGTCGCCGACGTAGTCGATCCGCACGATGCGGCCCTGCTGCTCCGAGAGGGTGCGGCAGCAGCCGCCGGTCCACAGGCCGAGGTACAGGGCGCCGTCGGGCCCGAACTCGACCGGGATGGCGAAGTTGTGGGTCGGGGTCCCGAACTGGTTCGGCTGGAAGAAGTCGTTGACGCGCAGCGGGCCGCTGGCGTCCTCCTTCATCCGCACCTCGCGCCACCAGCTGTGCGCGCGGTCGAGCACCAGCCACGAGCCGTCGTAGTAGGCGGGCCACTTCCGCTCCGACGGGTTGTCCGGGTCGTAGCGGTAGATGGCGCCCGAGTTCGGCTCGCCGGACGAGGGGCCGAGGTTGAACGAGGCCGGGTGCCCGCCGCCGTTGCGGAACCACAGGTCAGCGGGGATCGGCTTCGGGAGCTCCTCGAGGCCGGTGTTGTGCGGCGACTCGTTCGGCACCGAGTCCGCCTGGCAGTCGTAGAACGGGCCCGGGGTGCCGGTCGCGTACTCGTAGCGCGCGTAGGTGTTCGAGGGCGAGTTGTCGCCCGTGCAGAACGGCCAGCCGTAGAAGCCCGGCCCGGTGATGTGGTTCCACTCCACCACGCCGGCCGGCCCGCGCTGCGGGTTGCCCTGCCCCGCGTCCGGCCCGTACTCGCCGACGACGATCGTGCCGGGGTTGGCGGGGTCGGAGTCGAGCGTGAACGGCTGCCGGAAGCCCATCGCGTAGATCTCGGGCTTCGTGTTCGGCGTGCCGGGCTCGAACATGTTCCCCTCGGGGATCGTGTAGGTGGTCCCGACGCCGGGCTCCGCCCCGTCGGGGATCTCGTCGAGCGGCTTGATCCGCAGGATCTTGCCGCGCAGGTCGTTGGTGTTCGCCGAGGTGTTGCGCGCGTCGTAGCGGTGCTCGAAGCGCTCGTCCATCGGCGCGTAGCCGTTCTGGCCCTCGCCGTACGGGTTCACGTCGTCGCCGACGCCCAGGTAGAGGTTGCCCTCGGCGTCGAACTCGAGCCCGGCGCCGCCGGAGTGGGCGGGCCAGTTCGGCGAGCCGGGGTTGCCGATCCCGTCGCCGTCTGGGGCGACCTTCACCTTCGGCACCTTGAGGATCGGCTGCTCGTCGACGACCTGGGTGCCCTCCTCGTTGAGGGTGAAGCGCGAGAGCAGGTTGTAACCGAGCGCGTGCCCGGTGCCCGTCATCGGCCAGCCCTCGCCCTCGCCGCGCGGCGAGTAGTAGACGTAGAGGCGGTTGTTCTCCTCGAAGTCCGGGTCGAGGACCATGCCCAGCACGCCGTCCTCGGAGGTGCTGAGCGCGTCGGCCCGGGTCGGGATCTGCGCCACGAGCGTGGTCTCGCCCGTGTCGGGATCCCACATCTTGAGGCGGCCGAAGGACTGCAGGCCCTGCGGGCCGATCTCCGTCCAGAAGACGCGGCCGTCCTCGGCGACGTCGAGGCCGATGGGGCCCTGCACGTTGGTCGAGAGCGTCACGCGGCGGAAGTTCGACCAGACCGTCCCGCCGCAGTCGCCCTCGCTGCCGGCGACGCCCGCAGCCCAGCGCACGCCGCCGACGAGGTGCTTGATCAGGAAGTTGTCGCCGCCGTTCTCCGTGTAGTTCTCGGGGTAGTGCCCCATGGCGGTCGCCCAGATGCGCCCGCCGTCGTAGAGGCGGCACCAGGAGACCGGGTGGTCGTAGCCCATCGGGAGGTTGGAGCCGGCGGGGTAGTCGATGTCCGTCTCATCCAGGGTGATGAGGACGTGGTGGGTGCCCCGGACGCTCCGCGTGAAGTGGTAGTGCTCGTCCGAGTGCTCGAAGGACTCGGGGAGGTCCTTGGTCGACGGGTGGTTCCGGTCCGTCACGAACATCGTCGCGGTCTGCGGCGACGGCGGGTGGCCGGGCATCGTCGTGCCCAGCGCGCTGTTGCCCACGCCGTCCCACCAGCCCCAGGACACCTGGCCGGCGCCCATGTCGGTGGCGAGGTGGTTGGCCGCGATCCCGCCGCCGTCGTTCACGAAGCGCCTGATCGCGGCGCGCTGCTCCTCGTCGAAGAGCGGACCCGGCTCGTTGCCGCCGGCGTTGAACAGGAAGATCGCGTCGTACTGGGCGAGGTTCTCGTCGGTGAAGATGCGCGGGTTCTTGTCGGGGTGGTGACACTGACCCGGCGCCGTCCCGTAGCCGTCGCAGTCCTCCCAGTCGTAGGCGATGTTGGCCTCGTCGAGCGCGTTCTGGATCGGCCCGATGCCCTGGTTGATCGCCGCCGCGTGACGGTGCGCGACCGTGCCCGTGTAGATGAGCACCTTCGCGTCGGGCTGCTGGGCCGGTGCCGGTGGCGCTGCCAGAAGCGCAAGCGCCGAGCTGATTACTCCAGCCGCGAGCAGGCGCATTGCGCCCGACTTCAAGCGAACCGGAATCCGCATCAACCTCTCCTCCTCTTGGGCGAAAGCGGTTCCTTATGTTTGTTCGAACCATATAAACGCGTGCGTGATCGAACAAGGCCCGCGTGTTTGACCATTTCACGAGTCTGAAAGGTCCAGGCGGGACGCCCGGCCGGCGCGGCAGCCGGTGCGGGGATCGGCCGCGAGGCGCCGAACGCCCGGACTTAGGTCGGCGGGGCCGCATTAGCCTGCCGGTTTCCGCACCGCTGCCGAGGCCCGCTGTGGACTAACCTTCCGGGCCGTTCGACTTGGTTGGAGGAGCGGATGGGAACGACGATTGAGAGGCTGCGTATCCAAGGCGGGAAGACGCTGGCCGTCGTGCTGGCAGGCGCAGCGCTCATCGCGGCCGGCTGCGGGGGAGACGACGAGCCTGAGCCGGTCGCCGAGGACCTGACCAAGCTGTACTGCCCGATGAAGCGCGCCGGCAAGGAGGCCGGGGTCGAGAAGTTCGAGCCCGCCGAGAACTCCTTCGACACGGCGGAGCTGATCGGCATGCCGATCGATGAGGCGCGCGAGCACGCCGCCCAGTACGGCTGCGAGATCTACGTCTCGGTGGCCGACGGCGAGGGCCAGCCCGTGCCGATCGAGGTCAACCTCAAGGCGATCTACGTCTACACGGAAGACGACGTGGTCGACTTCATCGAAGGCGTGGGGGGCGGCCTCTAGCCGCCCCTCCGGCTTCGGATGGCCAGCCCCAGCCGGGCATCCCGGCCGCTCGCCCGCCTCTCGGCGTTCGTCGCCGGGCGGCGCGCGCGCTGGCTGGTCATCGGCGCGTGGGTGATCCTCGCCCTCGCGCTCGCGCCGCTGCAGCCCGCGCTCCAGGAGGAGGCCGCCGACGAGAGCGATACCTTCATGGTGCGCGGCTCGGAGTCGCTTGAGTTCGACAAGGTCCTAGACGAGCGCTTCCGCGCCGGGGCCGAGATGGGGGCGGTGATCGCCTACTACCGGGAGGGCGGGCTGACCGGCGAGGACCGGACCCGGATCGACCAGGACGCCTTCGCGATCTGCAGCTCGGCGAAGATCCCGAGCCTCAAGATGGTGGGGCACGCGTACGGGATCGCGTGCGGCGAGCAGGACATCCTGGACCTGAGCCCCGGCCCGGGCCTCTTGAACTCGCCCGACGGCGAGGTGACGCTGGCCTCGGCCCTCATGACCTACGACAGCACGCAGGTCGCCGAGGCCGCCGCCGCGACGATCCGCGAGATCGTCCCGGGGCCCGAGGGCGAGAACGGCCTGCGCGCCTGGGTCACCGGCGAGGTCGGCTACGAGGCCGACCGCAGCGAGGCGGTCAAGGGCATCGACGAGACGCTGCTGATCGTCACCGTCGTGGTGCTGCTCGCGCTGCTGCTTCTGATCTACCGCTCGCCGCTGGTCGCGTTCGTGCCGATCCTGGTCGTGAGCCTCGCCTACTTGGTCGCGGCGGGCCTGATCTACGGGCTGGTCGAGGCCGGCGTCACGTCGGTGAGCGGGCAGACGACGGCGATCCTGATCGTGCTGATGTTCGGCGCGGGCACCGACTACTGCCTGCTGATCGTCGCCCGCTTCCG
>PKER01000048.1 GCA_002919115.1 bacterium | reverse complement strand
CACGATCGCCGCGCCGACGTCGGCGCCGAAGCGCCCGGGGGCGAAGGCGGCCACGCCGAGGAGCGCCGCCACCCCGAAGACCATCGCAGCCTGCGCGCCGCTCGCACTCGGCCACCACGCGGCCAGGCCCGCGCCCACGCCCACCATGAGCAGCGCCGCGAGCGCCGACTCGAGCTCGTTGCCGATGCCGAAGAAGCGGACCCCGAGCGCGGGGTTCGGGCCCATGAGCGAGAGGCTCGTGAGCGGCGAGCCGGCGACCACGTCCACGGCGTGCGCCGCGACCGCGAGGCACGCGGCGAAGGCGAGCGCCCCCCAGCCCCGCAGCAATAGCAGCGTGACGAGCGCGAGCGCGGGCGAGAGCGCGCCCGCGATGATCTGCTCGCCGGCGGCGGAGGGCCGCAGCGCCGCGGTCAGGAGGAGCACGGTGGGCAGGTACGCGCAGGTCACGGCGAGCAGCGGGAGGGCGAACCGCAGGCCGCGGCGCCGGAAGACGAGCCCGGCGAGCGCGACCGCGCCGAGCCAGATCAGGAGGTTCGTGCCCACGGCGGAGCGGCGGCGCTCGCCGACCGCGCCCATCCGCTCTTCCAGCTCGTGCACCGCGGCCAGGTCGCCGTCGGGGTTGACGCGCAGGGGCCTGCCCCCGATCTCGCCGGGGATCTCGATGCCCAGGTGGTCGAGGATCGTCGGCGCGAGATCGGTGGACAGCACGTAGCCGTCGCGGCGCGTCGAGTCGGAGTGCAGGACGCCCTTCCCGAGGCCGACGATCGCCAGCGCGAGCTGGTCGCGGCGGTTGGCGGGCGGGCGCTCGAAGGCGATCAACAGGTCGCCGGGGCGCAGGTCGAACGCCAGCTCGACGACCGTGGCGAGGCGCGCGGCGCCGACGGTGAGCCCCGGGCACTTGCGGCAGGGGTTGAAGCGCAGCTCGCCCTCCCGGTTGACGGCGATGATCCCGGCGTTGCCCGCCTCGGGCAGGGCGCGGGTCGGCACGCCGGCGTCCTGGAGCGCCGAGCCCAGCAGCCCGGGCACGATCTGCGCCGGCGCCTCGCGCGCGCGCCGCGTGACGATGCGCCACTTCGCGCGCGGCACGCCCTTCACCGGGTTGACCAGCACGAGCGGCACGTCCTCCGGGTAGACCGACCTGTTGGTGCGCGCTCCCTGCGAGATGTCCAGGTAGGTCTGGGAGGCGGGCACGCTCCCGATCCCGCCGCTCATCAGCGCGACCGCGGCGTCGGGAATGGACGCGACCGTCGCGAGATCGATGCCGTCAGGCATGACGATCACGAAGACCCGCTGCCCGGCCGGGGCGGGATCCTGGGCGGACGCCCCTTGCGGAGCCACGACCGCGCACCCGATGAGCGCTAGCATCGTGGCGGTGAGCGACCGGACCTTCGCGAAGTTCACGTTCTTCAAGCTGGATCCCGCTTGGAGGCGTCGGGAGCCCGAGCAGAGGGCGCAGGATAAACGGGAGTTCCTCGCCGCCTGTGAGGACTTCGCGCAGGACCGCTCGGTGCGCGCCTACTCGACGGTGGGCACGCGCGGGGACGTCGACCTCGTGCTCTTGAGCCAGAGCCCCGTGCTGGAGGACATCCACACCTTCCACGTCGTGCTGGGGCAGAGCGGGCTCGCGAAGTGGATGACGACGCCGTACTCCTACCTCTCGCAGACCAAGCCGTCGCCCTACTCGGAGCAGGCGGCGCGGCCGGAGATCTGCACCTCCGACCACAAGTACGTCTTCATCTACCCGATGGAGAAGAAGCGCGAGTGGTACGCGCTCCCGCTCGAGGAGCGGCGGCGGATCATGCGCGAGCACATCGAGATCGGCCGGCGCTACCCGGACATCACGATCAACACCACCTACTCGTTCGGAATCGACGACCAGGAGTTCGTCGTCTCCTTCGAGGGCGACGACCCGGGGCGCTTCCTCGACCTGGTCAACGAGCTGCGCGGCTCGGAGTCGAGCCAGTACACGCTGCGCGACACGCCGATCTTCACCTGTATCGCGATGTCGATCGGCCGTGCCCTCGACGCGCTCGACGGCACGCCGGTGACCGCGGTCGCGGGCGTGTCCGCCGCCTAGGGCCCGCCGCGGCCGGCACGGTTCCCCCCGGATCCCGCTTCCATCCCCTACGCTTCGCCGCCGAATGTCTGATCTCGGATCCCCCGCAAACCCGCTACGCGTCGCGATCGTCGGCTCCGGGCCGGCGGGCTTCTACGCGGCCGAATCGCTGTTCGCGAACCCCGACGTGACCGTCGAGGTGGACATGTTCGACCGGCTGCCGACCCCGTTCGGACTCGTGCGCGCCGGCGTCGCCCCCGACCACCCGAAGATCAAGAACGTCATCCGCCGCTACGAGAAGACGGCGGCCAACGAGGGCTTCCGCTTCTTCGGCAACGTGGAGATCGGGACCGACGTGGAGGCCGCGGAGCTCGCCGATCGCTACCACGCGGTGATCTACGGCTACGGCACCTCGGCCGACCGCAAGCTCGGCATCCCGGGCGAGGACCTGCCCGGCAGCCACCCGGCCACGGCGTTCGTCGCCTGGTACAACGCGCACCCGGACTTCGCCGACGCCGAGTTCGACCTCTCCTGCGAGCGCGCCGTGGTCATCGGCAACGGCAACGTGGCGGCCGACTGCGCGCGGATGCTCGCCCTCACGCGCGGGGAGCTCGAGGTCACCGACACGGCCGACCACGCGATCGAGGCGCTCGCGAACAGCTCGATCCGTGAGATCGTCGTCGTCGGCCGCCGCGGGCCGGCGCAGGCGGCGTTCACCAACCCCGAGGTGCGCGAGCTGGGCGAGATGGCCGACGCCGACGTGGTGGTCGACCCGGGCGAGTGCGAGCTCGACGAGGTGAGCCGCGAGTTCCTCGAGAACGAGGCCGACGCGACCGCCCGCAAGAACGTCGAGATCTTCACCGAGTTCTCCCAGCGCCGGCCCGAGGGCAAGCGCCGGCGGATCGTCCTGAAGTTCCTGCGCTCGCCCGTCGAGATCCAGGGCGACGGCAAGGTCGAGCGGATCGTGCTCGCGCGCAACGAGCTCGTCCGCGACGAGTCCGGTCGGATCCGGGCCCGCGACACCGGCGAGCGCGAGGTGCTCGAGTGCGGCCTCGTGCTGCGCTCGATCGGCTACCGCGGCACCCCCGTGCCGGGCGTGCCCTTCGACGAGGAGCGCGGCGTGATCGCCAACGAGGGCGGCCGCATCGTCGGCGACGACGGCAGGCAGGTCGAGGGCCAGTACGCCGTCGGCTGGATCAAGCGCGGCCCGAGCGGCGTGATCGGCACGAACAAGAAGGACTCGCAGGAGACCATCGACAACCTCTTCGAGGACCTGGGCGCGGGCCGCATCCCGGCGCCGGAGCTCGCCGCCGACCCCGACGCGATCGTCAGGCTGCTCGGCGAGCGCAAGCCCGACGCCGTGGTGAGCTACTCGGGCTGGCAGGCGATCGACGCTGCCGAGCGCGAGCGCGGCGAGCCCCTCGGCCGCCCACGGGTCAAGTTCTGCCGCATCGACGAGATGCTCGAGGCGGCGCGGGCGGGCAGCCCGGTCGCCGCGGACTGACGACGCGCCCCAGCCCGGCGCCCGCAGCCGCAGCGCCACCCGAGTGAGGCGGATTTGTACGCCTATGTCGTACTAATCCGCCTCACCTCCCGATGTGAGGCGGATATGTGCGGCTATATCGAACAAATCCGCCTCACTCGGGCTCGCGTGGGGTGGTTTGGGCGCGGCACTACGATTGGCGCGCGATGGCTGATCTGGCTGAGATCAAGGCGCTCATCGAGGCGGCGCTGCCCGGCGCCGACGTCGAGGTGATCGACGAGGGCAACGGCGACCATCTGCGGGCGATCGTGGCCGCCTCGCAGTTCGAGGGGCTCAAGCGGCTCGACCAGCACCGGCTCGTCCGCAACGCGGTTCGCGAGCGGTTCGAGGACGGCTCGATCCACGCGCTCTCCATCCAGACCAAGGTCAAGTGAGGCGGCCGGCCGCCGGGCCGAGGCCCGCCGGTCGCTAATGTGCTCTGTATGGCAGCCGACCCTCAACTCAAGCAGCAGCTCGAAAAGGCGATCGCGGAGAACCCGGTGCTCCTCCTCATGAAGGGCACCCCGGAGCAGCCGCGGTGTGGATTCTCGATGCGCGTCGTCCAGGTCCTGGAGGCGATGGGGGTCGAGTACGGGGCGATCGACGTCCTCCCCGCGCTGCAGCCGCTGCGCGAGGTGACGGCCGAGATCGCCGACTGGCAGACCTTCCCGCAGCTCTACGTGAACGGCGAACTGGTCGGCGGCTGCGACATCGTCGAGGAGATGTTCGAGTCGGGCGAGCTCGCCCAGGTGCTCGGCGTCGAGCAGCCCGACGCGGAGATCCCCGAGCCGCAGCGCATCGTCCCCGGCGGCCCGCAGCAGAGCCCGCCCATCCAGCTCGGCTAGCGCCCCGGACCTCCGCACCGTGACCGCGGCGAACGCCGGCGGGGGCTCCCCCGAGGCCGCGGCGCCCGCGCGCTTCCCGTTCGACGAGGAGATCGCGCTCGAGCCGCTCGGTGACGGGGCGTTCCGGGGCGCCGTCATCGAGCGCTGGTTCACCCCCGCCGGGCCGCTCGGCGGCTTCGTGATGGCGCTCATGATCGCCGCCTTCGACCGCGTCGTCGCCGACCCCGAGCGCACTGCCCGCTCGGTCACGATGCACTTCCTGCGCGCCCCCTCGGCGGGCCCGGTCACCGCGCGCGCCGAGCTCGTCAAGGGGGGACGCACGCTGAGCTCGCTGCGCGGCGAGCTCGAACAGGACGGCCGGGTCGTGGCGACCGCGCTCGCGGCCTACGGGCGGCCGGTGGCCGCGCCACGCTACGAGGACGCGCCGATGCCGCGGGTGGAGCCCCCGGGCCGCGAGCCCGACCTCTTCGGCGCGCCCCCGGGCGAGCTGCCCGCGATGGTCAGGCGGCTGCGTATGCAGCACCGCTTCGGCGAGCCGGCGCTCAGCCGCGCCGACCGCGCCGAGATCGGCGGCTGGTACGAGCTCGACGAGGGCCGGCCGGTGGACGCGGCCGCCCTCGCTGTGCTCTCCGACGCGTGGTTCCCGGCGCCGTGGCCGCGCCTGGGGGCGCTCATGGCCGCGCCCACGATCGACCTGACCGTGCACTTCCGCACCGCGCTGCCCCTGCCGCCCTCGCCGATCCTCGGACGCTTCCGCAGCCGGGTCGCGCGCGACGGCTACTTCGAGGAGGACGGCGAGATGTGGGCGCCCGACGGGACGCTCGTCGCCCAGTCCCGCCAGCTCGGCCTGCTGCTGCCGGGCTAGCGCCTACGCGGCGGCGCAGGCCTCCGTCCTCTCGGCCTTGGCCGAGGCGACCTTGCGCTTGCCCGCCTTGACCGGCCTCTTCGCGGCCTTCACCTTCCGTTTGGCCCGCTTGGCCTGGGCGGCCTTGCCCGCCTTCCTCGCCCGCTTGAGCTTCCTCTTCGCGCCCGCGAGCCTGGCCTTGGCCTTGCGGAGCTTGGACTTGGCGTTGGCGAGCGCAGCCTTCGCGTCCGCGCAGGCGTCGCCCTCGTAATCCTCGTAGGCGAACGTATCGACGCCGAGGTAGTCGCTGTTCTGCGCGCCGGGCCCTCCGTTGGTGACGAAGTAGCGGAACGCGAGGCACCCGCTCTCCACCCCCGCCAGACCCTTCAGCTTGCCGGAGAACTTCGTCCAGACCTGCGGGTACACCCCGGTGACCAGATCGGGGTTGACGGACTCGAGCAGGGTCGTGAAGTCCCCGACCGACTGCGCCCTCGAGCCGGGGTCACAGGAGCCGTTCGCCGAGAGCCTCAGCTCGAGGCGATCCGGGTACTCCATGTACGCGTTCGCCGCCGGGGGCGGCCCGGGAGTCAGCCCGCGACCCGCTCCCAGCGCTCGTACAGCTCGTCGAGCCTGGCCTTGGCCTCGGCGTGCCGGCGCGCGGCCTCGTCGGCGCGCTCGGGGTCGGCCCAGATCGCCGGGTCGGCGAGCTCGTCCTCGAGCTCGCGCAGCGCCCGCTCGGCCTCCTCTACCTGACGCTCCAGCTTGCGCTCCTCGGCCTTGGCCGCGCGCTCCTGCGCGCGCCTGCGGCGCGCCTCCGGGCCGCGGTCGGCCCGCTTCGGCTTGGCGGGCTTCGCGGGCTGCTCCGCGGCGCGCGCCCCCTCGCGCACC
>PKER01000190.1 GCA_002919115.1 bacterium | reverse complement strand
TCGGGGCGCCCGGATTTGAACCGGGGACCTCACCGACCCGAACGGTGCGCGCTACCAGGCTGCGCCACGCCCCGAGCGGTCGTCAATTATCGCAGGCCCGCGAAAGTTTCTGCCTGATCGCGCGTCAGTTTGCACGCGTACCCCTTGGGTAACGCTCAGATGTGGAATCTGGAGCCGGCACAAAGCCCGTAGTCGAAGTCCCCAAGCCCGGCCCCGGGGATCCCTTCCGGATCCTCGTGGTCGCGGCCGACGAGCACATCACCGCGCCCCTGCGCGAGGAGCTGAACGCGCACCGCGACGGCCGCCCGACGGAGGTGCACGTGGTCGCGCCGGCGTTCGCCGACTCGCGCCTCGAGCACGCCTCGGGCAACATCGACCGGAGCCGCAAGCTCGCCGAGGAGCGCCTGAGCAAGTCGGTCGAGGAGGCGCGCGAGACCGGCATCGAGGCCGACGGGTTCGTCGGCGACTCCGACCCCCTGCTCGCGATCGAGGACGCGCTGCGGCGCGCCCCGACCGAGGAGATCGTGCTCGTCACCCACCACGAGGGCACTCGCTGGCTGGAGGGCGACCTCTTCGACCGCGCGAGCCAGCGCTTCGACCTGCCGGTCGTCCACTACGAGATCTTCCCCGACGGCCACCACGAGCGCACGCACGTCTCGCAGGGCGCCCAGCCGCCGCCGGACGCCGAGATCGACACGCGGTCGGGCAACCTGCCCCCGCTCTCGGTGCGGGACGTGCTCGGGGTCGTCGTCGCGATCGTCGGCACGATCGTTTTGGTCGTGCTCGCCTCCGCGGACTCGGAGGGCCTCTCCGAGACCCGCGGCGGCGGCGTCAACAAGGACACGGTCCGCCTGCTGCTCGCGGGCGCGTTCGGCCTGATCAACCTGGCGCACGTCGTCGGCCTCGTGCTGATGGGCGCCGTGCGCTATCGCGGCGTCTGGGAGCGGTTCTTCGCGAACCTCTCGCTGTATGGCACGGCGGCCGCGATCGTGATCAGCATCATCCTGCTGTAGCGGCGCCACCCCACGGGCCGGCCCTCGGCGCCCACCACCCGCCACGGGCATACTCCGCGTGATGCGGAGCGAGCCGCCAGTTGCGGGCGAGGGCGCGCCACCCGGGATCCCGTGGGCCGGGATCGCGGTGACGGCGGCCGGCGTCGCCCTGCTCGGCCTCGCGGTGCTCTTCGTCGATCCCCTGCGCGAGGCCGTCCAGCACGCGCTGCGCGGCGACACCGATGCGCTGCGCGCCGAGCTCAACCGCGGCGCGGGGGTCGCGATCCTCTACGGGCTCCTGCTCGCGCACACCTTCGTCTGGTACCCGTCCGAGATCGTCGACGCTGCCGCGGGCTTCGTCTTCGGCTTCTGGGGAGCCCTCGGCCTCGTCATGGCGGGGTGGACCGTCCAGGCCCTGCTCGCCTACTGGGTCGGGCGCACCGCGGCCCGCCCCGTGCTCTACCGGTTCATCGGGCGCGAGCGCTTCGACCGCGCCGAGCGGATCGTCAACAGCGGCGGGGTGACGCTCCTGCTCGCCGCGCGCCTCGTCCCGATCGTGCCCTTCTCGCTCTTCAGCTACGTCGCCGGGGCGGCGCGGGTGCCGGCGTGGCGGTTCGCGTGGACGACTGCGATCGGCTACATCCCGATCACGGCGATCTTCATCTACTACGGCTCGCGCCTCGACACGCTCTCGCTCAAGGACCCGATCGCATGGGCCGGCGCGGCGCTGCTCGTCCTGCTGCTGGTGCTGATGCGCAAGCTGCGCCCGCTGCTCGGCGCGGCCGGCGCAGCGCCGCCCGCGGACCGCCCCACCGACGGCGGCCCCTAGGCGCCCGGGCGCCTAGGGCGACGCGGCGACGCGCTCGATCGCCGCGCGGGCCTCCTCGAGCGACGGCGAGTTCATCAGCGTCTCGCTGCCGCCGGGGCCGGTGACCACGATCGCGGGCTCGGCCGTGAGCTCGAGCTCCGTCGCGAGTTCGTCGTCGGCGCGGGGGACCTCCGCCGCCGGGCACTCCGTTCCCTCGTCCGCGTCGGCGCACGGCCGAAGCTCCTCGGCGAACTCCTCGGTCTCGAACTCGCGCGTCAGGCCGCGCAGCACGTCGGCCACGTCGAGCAGGAAGTCCTCGTCGGCGGCCGCCCCGGCGCGGTCCAGGTTGCGCAGCACGAGGTCGGCGTACTGCCACTGGCGGTCCTGCTCGCCCGCGATCGTCGCCGCCACCGCCGGCAGCGAGACAGGCGACCCGCCCACGGAGCGGTGGCGCAGGTTGATGAGCGCCTGGCCGGGGCGGACGTACTCCTCGATCAGCGGGGCCACGGTCTCCTCATGGAAGTCCGCGGCGTTGGTGGCGCGCAGATCCGTGAACACGTCGATCTCGACCGGCGCGTCGGGCTCGCCCAGGCGCCTGCCCTCCTGGGGGATCGCCGTGTAGAAGGTGACGACCTCCTCGCCCTCCTCGATCTCGATTGCGCGCGGGCCGCCCTCGCCGACCGAGATCGAGACGATCGCGCCGATGATCGCGCCCGCGACCAGCACGAGCACCACACGCGGCACCCAGGGGCTCAACCGGCTACCGCCTTGTAGTAGCGGACTGCAAGCCCGGTGAGCAGCGTCTCGAACGCCTGCTCGACCGGCTCGGAGTGGGCCCGCGCGTACGCCTCCAGGCCCGCCTCCTCGATCGCCTCGCTGCGGCGCACCACCTCGTCGACGAGGTCGGGGTGCTCGTCACAGAAGAAGGCGCCGATCGAGTACAGCTCCGTATCCATCAGCGCCTCGACGAAGCCGGAGGCGTCGCTTGCGCCGGCGGCGCCTTCCGCGGGCTCGGCTGCAGGCGTCTCGGACATGTGGCACAAATCTACGGGAGTTCAACCAGGGAGCGGCAATGGCGACGCGCGACGACATCATCGGTTTCTGCGACTCACTGCTCGCGATCGGCTCGTTCACCGACTACGGCCCGAACGGGCTCCAGGTCCCGGGCGCCGAGGAGGTGACGAAGGTGGTGAGCGGCGTCTCGGCGCACCGCGAGCTCCTGCAGCGCGCCGTGGACGCGGGCGCCCAGCTGCTCATCGCGCACCACGGCCTCTTCTGGGACTTCCACCCGCGCGCGCTCACCCCGGCGATGGCCGAGCGGCTGCGGATCGCGCTCACCAACGACCTCTCGGTCGCCGGCTACCACCTGCCGCTCGACGCCCACCGCGAGATCGGCAACAACGTGCTGCTCGCTCGCGCCCTCGGCTTCGAGCCCACCGACGAGCCGTTCGGCGTCGTCAAGGGCTCGCCGATCGGCTGCGTCGCCGAGGCCCCCGAGGGGGTCGACGCCGCCGAGTTCGCGCGCCGCGTCCGGGAGGCCACCGACCGCGAGCCGCTGCACTTCGACTTCGGCCCGCGCCTCGTGCGCAGGATCGCCGTCGTCACCGGCGCGGGCAACTCCGAGATCCACGAGGCGATCGCGCTCGGCCTCGACGCGTTCGTCACCGGCGAGCCCGCCGAGCACGTGATGGCCGACGCGCGCGAGGGCGGGATCCACTTCTTCGCCGCGGGGCACTACGCGACCGAGACGTTCGGGATCCGCCGCCTGGGCGAGCTGATCGCCGAGCGCTTCGGCGTCGAGCACGAGTTCATCGCGGTTCCCAACCCGGTCTGAGCGCCGCTCACCCCGGCGCGGAGATTGTTGCGGTTGACACGTCCGCCGGAGGGGGTAAGACTGCTCCAACGGGAGAGGTTTTCGACCCAAGGAGACATATCGTGGCCAACCACCTGACGCCTACCGAGCTTGCTGACGAGGTCAACATGAAGCGGCAGGAGGTGATCTCCAAGTGTCTCGAGCTGGGCGTTCCGATCTTCCACGGCCGGATCGACAAGAGCCTCTTCATCGCCTCGCTGCGTAACGCGACCGAGCAGGGCAAGCGCCGCCGCGCCGCCGCCTAAGCGAAGCGGGCGTCGAACCCGCGGGGCGAGCGCCCCGCGACTGATATACCTCCGCACACAGCGGCCTCTGGGCCGCCGGTGAGGAGACCCATAAGAGAGAGAGGAAGCCAAGCGATGGAGTCCGCAACCGTCGCGAGCGTTGCCGCAACCAAGGTGGGTTCCAGCACGGTCGCCGACCTTCTGCCCAAGTCCGCCGAGCGCTACGGAGCGCGCCGCGCCGTCCTCTACAAGGACGACGACGGGAACTGGGTCGGCAAGACCTACGCCGAGGTGGGCGAGATCGTCCGCTCGATCGCGCTCGGCCTGATCGAGCTCGGGATCGAGAAGGGCGACAAGGTCGCGATCCTCGGCAACACCCGCCCGGAGTGGACCTACTTCGACTTCGCGGCGCTCAGCATCGGCGCGATCGTCGTCCCGATCTACCAGACGAACTCGCCCGAGGAATGCCAGTACGTGCTGGAGAACTCGGACTCGATCGCTGTCGTCGCGGAGGACGACGCGCAGCTCGACAAGATCCGCAAGATCCGAGGCGAGTGTCCGAAGCTGCAGCACGTGCTCCGCATGACCGGCTCCGGCGGCGGCGCGATCTCGATGGACGAGCTGATCGAGCGCGGCTCCGGGCGCGACGCGTCCGAGTGGGAGGCGCGCTGGCAGGCGGTCACCAAGGACGACATCTGCACCTTCATCTACACGTCGGGCACCACCGGGCCGCCCAAGGGCTGCGTGATCTCGCACGGCAACTACCGGGCGATGATCGACATGATCATGGCCAAGGACGTGCTCGGCAGCGGCGAGGACGACATCACCTACCTGTTCCTCCCGCTCGCCCACTCGTTCGCGCTGCTCGTGCAGTTCGCGAACTTCGAGACCGGCTCGACGCTCGCGTACTGGGAGCGCGACCCGCTCAAGATCGTCCCCAACCTCTCGGAGGTGAAGCCGACCTACTTCCCGTCGGTGCCGCGCATCTTCGAGAAGATCTACACGGCGGCGACCTCCAACGCCGAGGAGGCCGGGGGCATCAAGAAGGCCCTGTTCAACTGGGCGATCTCGGTGGGCAAGCGCTACCGCGAGGCCGAGCGCAAGGGCGGCGCGAACCCGGTGCTCAAGGCGCAGCACGCGCTGGCCGACAAGCTCGTGCTCAGCAAGATCCGCGCGCTCTTCGGTGGGCGCATGAAGCTCGCGATCTCGGGCGCGGCGCCCATCAACGCTGAGATCCTGCGCTTCTTCGACGCGGCCGGCGTGCTCGTGCTCGAGGGCTGGGGCATGACCGAGACCTCGACCGCGGCGACGATCGCCACCCCGGACGACTTCAAGTTCGGCTCGATCGGCAAGCCGTTCCCGGGCGTCGAGCTCAAGATCGCCGACGACGGCGAGATCCTCGTCAAGGGCCCGAACGTGTTCCAGGGCTACTACAAGAACGAGGAGGCGACCCGCGAGACGCTCGTCGACGGCTGGCTGCACACGGGCGACATCGGCGAGATCGACGAGGACGGCTTCGTGAAGATCACGGGCCGCAAGAAGGACATCATCATCACCGCGGGCGGCAAGAACATCACGCCGGCGAACCTCGAGGCCGAGATCAAGCAGCACCCGCTCGTCTCGCAGTGCGTCGTGATCGGCGACCGACGCCCGTACCTGGTGGCGCTGCTCACGCTCGACCCCGAGGAGGCGGCGAAGTTCGCCGAGCAGCACAACCTGGACCCCGACCCGGCCAAGCTCGCCGAGAACGAGCAGGTGCGCGCGTCGATCCAGGCGCACCTCGACCAGGTGAACGAGAAGTTCGCCCGGGTCGAGCAGGTCAAGAGGTTCAAGGTCCTGCCGCGCGACCTCTCGCAGCAGGGCGGCGAGCTCACGCCGACGCTCAAGGTCAAGCGCAACGTCGTCGCCGAGAAGTACGAAGCCGAGATCGAGGCGCTCTACGCGAAGTAGGGCGCGCGGCCGCCCCGCGGCGCGGGGACTACTCCTCCGGCAGCGGCGGTGGAGTGCTGCGCGGGCGCAGGGCGAGCATCGCGAGGTCGTCGTGGACGTCGTCGTCGGCGAACGACACGACGTCCTCCTCGAGGGCGCTCAGCATCTCCGCCAGCGGCAGGTGCGCGAAGCCCGCGAGCCGTAGGTCGAGCCGCTCGTCGCCGTAGAGCTCGCCGTCGTGGCGCGCCTCGGTGAGCCCGTCGGTGAACAGGAACAGGGTCTCGCCCTGCTCGATCGTCACCTCGGTGGTCGAGATCGACCACTCGTTCACGACACCGAGCAGCGGGCCGTTCGGCGGGATGCGGCGCACGGTCCCGTCGCGCTTCACGAGCCGGGGCTCGGGATGGCCGCCGACGTGGCCCGC
>PKER01000365.1 GCA_002919115.1 bacterium | reverse complement strand
CCCGGTCGTCGGACGGCGCGCCCTGCGCGAGCCACGCCCCGAACGACGGCTCGCTCTGCACGAGGAGCCACTCGTGCCAGATCGAGAGCGCCATCGCCCGTACCCCGCCGCTCCCGTGACCCACGGCGAGGCAGCGGCCGAGGAGCCACGCCTCGAACTCCTCCGGCGCCGGGTCGTCCGCCATCGCGGCTTCGAGCAGCTCTCGTTTGATCGCGAGTCCGATCGCGTCGGGCGTCGTGTCCCGCTTGCGCCGGCGACGTCGCCCTTCCGAGGCATCGAGGGCGGCGAGGAGCCCGCGGCGCGCCGCTCGCCGAACCGCGCGTGGAACTGGATCGCGTAGTCGACGGCGAGCCCGACCAGGATCGGCAGCACCGCGATCGACGCCATGGTGAGGTCGCCGCCGGCGAGCGCCAGGCCGCCGAAGAGGATCGCCGCGGCCGCGAGCGCGATGACGAGCGGCAGCATGCGCAGCGGCGGGCCGAACACCAAAAGCAGGACGACCGCCATCACCAGCACGGCCGCGACGAGCAGGACCGTGATCCCCCGCGAGAGCTCCTTGGCGAGCCCGTCGACGATCACGGGCACCCCGCTCACCAGGTACTCGCCCCCGCGCAGCTTGAACGCGGGCTGGGCCACCGCCTCGCGGATCAGGTCGATCGCCGCGCGGCGCTCCTCCTCGCTCAGCTCCGGCCGCAGGCGGACCGAGATCAGGGCCGCCTCCGAGCTCGGGAACAGGTAGGAGAAGCGTGCCTTCGGCGTGTTGTCGGCGAAGCGCGAGTCGAACACCACCGAGCTCACGAAGTTCGGGTCGTCGATGCTCGGCAGGCCGGTCTGCCCGTAGCGGGCCGCGAGCGTGACGAGCTGCTGCTGGAGCTGGACGACCACCGACTGGGCGGCGGACCGCCGCGCCGCCTCCGCCTCCTCCTCGGAGAGCCCGTTGCGCAGCGCCTCCCGGTAGGCCTTCTGCCCCTTCCTGCGCGCCTCGATCACCGCCGCGCGCGAGCTCTCCTGGAAGAGGCGCGTCGCCTGCTGCGCGAACTGGTTGAGGAACGTGGCGGGCCCGTAGACGACCCGCGCGGGCTGCTCGTCGGCGAGCTTGCGGCAGGGCTCGGGCGTCGGGATGCGGTCGGTGAGCATGTCCCGGGGCGCGGTGCCGGCCAGGCAGCTCTCGAGGATCAGGAGCCGCCCCAGGTTGCGGGTGAGCAGCAGGCGGTCGAGGTCGCCGCGCACGAGCACGACCACGGGGTCGTCGCCGAACTCCTCCTGGAACTCCTCCGTCGCCGCGAACGCCTCCGACCCGGTGTCGACGAGCGTCTCGGGCTCGCCGTTGGGCCGCAGCCCCAGGGCGCCCACGAGCCCGAGCAGGGCGAGCAGGATCGCGAGCGCGATGACCGGCGCCGGGCGCTCAACGCACGCGGCGCCAATCCGGGCGAAGATCCCTCTCATCCTGCGGTCAGGTTACGGCTCGCCCCCTGTCCGCGAGCCGCGTGCGCCGGGCGCGCCCGGCGCTCAGTCCATCGCGAGCGGCCCGACCGTCTCCGCGTTCAGGAACTGCGAGACGAACTCGTTGTCGGACTCGAACAGCTCGGCCGAGGGGCCGGACTCGACGATGCGGCCCTTCCACAGCACGGCGATGAAGTCCGCGATCCGCCGCGCGGTGCCCAGGTCGTGGCTGATCACCATGTAGCAGCCGCCGTTCTCCTCGTGGACCTCGCGGATCAGCTCGCACAGCAGCGCGGTGCGCACGGGGTCGAGGCCCGAGTCGGGCTCGTCGAAGAGCACGATCGCGGGGTCGAGCACGAGGGCGCGCGCGAACCCGGCGCGCTTGCGCATGCCGCCGGAGAGCTCGTTCGGCATCTTCTCGGTCGCCTCCGCCAGGCCGACCTCGCGCAGGCGCCGGTTGACGATCTCGCCGATCTCCTCCTCTGATTTGTCCGTGTGCTGGCGGAGCGGGAAGGCGACGTTGTCGTAGATGTTCATCGAGCCGAAGAGCGCGCCGTCCTGGAAGAGCAGGCCGAACTTCTTGCGCATCTCGAACAGCTCGTCGTCGGTCATGTTCGGGACCGACTCGCCGTGGACGAGGATGTCGCCCGCGTCCGGGTAGAGCAGCCCGACGATGTGCTTGATGAGCACCGACTTGCCGGTGCCCGACGGGCCCAGCACCATCGAGATCTGGTTGTCGGGCAGGCCCAGGTTGAGGCCGTTGAGGATGCGCGTCCGGCCGAACTGCTTGACCACGTCGATGACCTCGATCGCGTCCTCGCCGCCGTGGTCGCGCTTCTCGCCGGTGTGCCAGCGGTAGGGGTTGTCCTCGTCCGGCGAGACGCCCGGGATCACGTAGTCGCGGTGCAGGCGCCCGAGCTCGGGTGCCGGCTCCTCGTAGGGCTCGGGCTCCACGCTGCGGTCGTCGATGTCAGCCATGTCTCTCCTCCTATCCGCCTATCGGCGCCCGCGGGTTCGCGCCCCAGAAGACGAGCGTTCCCATCATCCCGATGATGTGCACGAGCACGATGTTGAGGACCATCGACTTCGCGGTCGCGGTGCCCACGCCGACCGGGCCGCCGCTGGCCGTGTATCCGTAATAGCAGCCGACCAGCACGATCGCGGTCGCCATCACCATCGCCTTGATCAAGCTGAATATGAGGTCGGGCGGGTTCTGGAACATCCAGAAGATCAGGAAGTAGCCGCCCGCCGAGACCTCGCCGATCTGCTCGACGACCGCGAGGTAGCTCGCGAAGAACCCGACGCCGATCGCCGCGAGGTACATGAACGGCAACGTGAGCCAGGCGCCGAGCAGCCGCGTGCCGCACAGGAAGATCATCGGGTTCACGCCCATCACCTCGAGCGCGTCGACCTCGTCGGAGATCCGCATCGCGCCGAGCTCCGCGACGATGCCCGTGCCGACCTTGGCGGCCATCATGTAGCCGAAGGCGTACGGGATCACCTCGCGCAGGTCGCACCACGCCGCGAACACGCCCGCGTAGGCGGGCGCGCCCACCGAGCGGTTGAAGTAGGCGCCCTCGATCCCGCAGGTCAGACCGAGGATGAAGACCGTGCCCCAGATGACCAGGGTCGAGCCGAGGATCAGGATGCCCGCCTGGCGCAGCGCCTCACCGAAGTAGCGCATGACGCGCCCCGAGTAGACGATCCCCATCACGCGCCCGCAGAAGCGCGTGATGTCGCCGAGCGAGGCGAGCCAGTCCTTGGGTACCGCGAGCCAGCCCATCGCTACTTGATCACCGAGATCTCGGGATGGGTCGCCAGCAGGGTCTGCGTGAACACGTAGTTGAACGCGAACACGCCCAGGAAGGCGATGACGACGGCCTGGTTCACGGCGCGGCCCACGCCCTCGGCGCCGCCGGACGCGTTCATCCCCTTATAGGCGCACACCACCGCGATGATCGCGCCGAACAGGGTGCATTTGAGGATCGAGCCCCACAGGTCGGTGACCGACGCGTTGTTGAAGAGCGTCGCGAAGAACCCGCCGAGCGGCTGGCCGTAGGCGAGCTCGGCGAAGATGCCGCCGGTGATGCCGAAGAGCAGGGCGTAGATGTCCATCAGCCCGGTGATCAGCATCAGGGCCAGAAAGCGCGGCACGACCAGGTTCTTGATCGGGTCGACGCCCAGGACCTGAAGCGCGTCGAGCTCCTCGCGGATCTTGCGGGCGCCGAGGTCCGCGGTGATCGCGGTGCCGGCGACCCCGGCGACGACGACCGCGGTCACGAACGGGGCGAACTCGCGGACCGACGCCAGGATGAAGAAGCCGCCGAGGCGGTCGAGGGCGCCGAACAAAGACAGGAAGTTCGCCGCCTGCAGGCCGGGGGCGCCGAACCCGAACGCGATCGTCGAGATCATCATCGGGAACCAGCAGAGCTGCAGGGCGAACAGGAACTGGCTGATGAACTCGCCCCCGTAGGGGTACGGCGGCTTGATGGCAGCCGTGATCGTCTTCCCGGTCAGGATCATCATGTTCCCGACCTGCTCGAAGAGGGACTTCGCGGGCAGGAACGCCCTGTCGGCTACCGCTCTGACCATCGCTCTCCCTGGGCTCCCATACCCGGCCGCCCGTGGGCAGAGCGTACAGATGCCCAGACGCCCTCACAACACCCAACCGTCGCCCCCGGGCGAGGCGCCGGCGAGCGCGGCCCGAGGTGGCATTTCGGGGGCGACCCTGGTGGTATGTTGCGCACGCCTTGGGGGAGAGAGGCCAAAGCACCCGCGGAGCGCGGGAACGGCGCCGTAGAGCGCTCACGCTGCTGGTCGGCGTGCTGCTGACCGGCGCGACGCTGGCGGCCTGCGGCGAGGAGGCCCAGCGCCAGGACGCCGACGAGCCCGAGGCCGACTTCCCGGTCGCGGTCGAGGCGGCGCGCTTCCCCACCCAGCAGCGGCTCGCCGACACCCAGGACCTCGTCCTCGAGCTGGCCAACGCGGGCGACGAGGAGATCCCCGACCTCGCGGTCACGATCTGGACCGGGGACGAGAAGGGCTCGGGGCCCTTCCACGTGCGTTCCGAGCAGCGCGACCTGGCCGACCCCAACCGGCCGGTCTGGATCCTGGAGCACGGCTATCCCAAGTGCGTGAGCGACGCGCCCGGCCTGGCGCCGCCGTGCATCGAGTCCGACCTGTTCGACCCGAAGACCCTCGACGAGGTGAGCTCGGCGGGCGCGGAGACCGCGGCCACCGACACGTTCGCGTTCGGCCCGCTGCCGCCGGGCGAGACGCTGCGGGCGATCTGGCGGGTGACGCCGGTCGAGCCCGGCACCTACAGCGTGCACTACGAGGTCGCCGCCGGGCTGCACGGCAAGGCGCGCGCGGTCACGCCGGACGGCGGGCCCGTTGAGGGCGAGTTCGTGGTCACGATCTCCGACAAGCCGCCGCGCGCCCGCGTCACCGAGTCGGGCAAGGTCGAGCTCGACTAGGGGGCGCCGGGGCCGCGCCGTCTACCGTTAGGGACGGTGCTCCGACTCCCCTCAGCCCTACTCGTGGCCGTGCTGGCGGTCGTGCTTGCCGCCTGCGGCGAGAAACCCGAGCCCGAGATCACCGGTCCCGCCGTCCCGCAGGTCCAGGACGGGCAGTCGGGCACCCCGGTCGGCGACGGGCAGGGCGGCGTCGCGCTGGAGCTGATCGGAAAGTTCGAGCAGCCCGTGTTCGTCGCCCAGCCGCCGCGCGGGGGGCGGGCGCTCTTCGTCGTCGAGCAGCCCGGCCGGATCGTGCGGGTCGACGACCGGGGCCGCACCCGCATCTTCCTCGACATCTCCAACCGCGTCTCGTGCTGCGGGGAGCAGGGCCTGCTCTCGATGGCGTTCGCCCCCGACTACGAGCGCAGCGGCCGCTTCTACGTGGACTACACCGACCGCGGCGGCGACACGCGGATCGTCGAGTACCGCGTCGAGCGGGGGCGCAAGGGGCGCGGGCCGGAGCGGGTCGTGCCCGGCTCGGCGCGCACGCTCCTGCGGGTCGCGCAGCCCTTCCAGAACCACAACGGCGGGCTCGTGATGTTCGGCCCGGACGGCAAGCTGTGGATCGGCCTCGGCGACGGCGGGTCGCAGGGCGACCCGCGGCGCAACGGCCAGGACCTGAGCGTGCTGCTCGGCAAGATCCTGCGGATCGACCCGCGGCCCCAGGGCGACCGGCCCTACGGGATCCCCAAGGACAACCCGTTCACGGACCGCCCGGGCGCCCGCCCGGAGATCGCCGTCTACGGCCTGCGCAACCCGTGGCGCTTCTCGTTCGACCGCGAGCGGGGAACGCTCTGGATCGGCGACGTGGGCCAGGACCGCTGGGAGGAGATCGACGCGGTCGCCGACCCGACCGGCGGCGTGAACCTGGGCTGGTCCGCGTACGAGGGGGACGAGCGGTTCAACGAGGACGAGCGCGCGCCGCGCGCCCTGGGCCCCGTCCTCACCTACGGGCGCGAGGACGGCTGCTCGGTGACCGGCGGCTACGTCGTCCGCGACCGCGCCCTCGAGAGCCTCTACGGGCGCTACCTCTACGCGGACCACTGCCAGGGGCAGCTGCGCAGCTTCACCGCGCGGGACGCGATCGTGGGCGAGGTCCGCGACGACCGCGCGCTCGGCCTGCAGGTGCCCTCGATCAGCTCGTTCGCCGAGGACGCGCGCGGGCGGATCTACGCAACTTCGCTCGAGGGGCCGGTCTACCGGCTGGTGCCGGAGTGATCGCGGGCGCCCGGACCACTCGGAACCGGGAGGCTTGGAAGGTGACCCTCGCCCGTGCGCGCCGCGCCGCGCTGCTCGCCGCCCTCGCCCTCGCCGCCGCGCCG
>PKER01000179.1 GCA_002919115.1 bacterium | reverse complement strand
GGCGGCGCCTGCGTCGAGGTCGGCGACCGCGACCGACCAACCGCGCGCGGCGAGCTCCTCGGCGGTCGCCGCGCCGATCCCGTTGCCGCCGCCCGTGATGAAGGCGGCGCGCTCGCGCGCCGCCTTCGTCCAGGAGCCCACCGGGCCTACCCGCTGACCCCGGCGATCGCCGCGAGCCGCTCGATCGTTTGCAGCCGCTCCTCCAGGCTCGGCTGCACGAACGAGCAGATCACCCGGTCGATCCCGGCCGCGGCGAACTCCTCCAGGCGGGCCCGCACCTCGTCCTCCGTGCCGACCAGCGACGTCGCGTCGACGAGCTCGTCGGGGATCGCGAGGAACGCGTCCTCACGCCTGCCCTCCAGGTAGAGGCGCTGCACCTTGTCGGCGACGTCGCCGAAGCCGAAGCGGTGCGTGAGGTCGACGTAGAAGTTGGTCTCGCGGCTGCCCATCCCGCCCAGGTACAGCAGGAGCCCGCCGCGCACCACGTTGCGCGCCGCGTCGAGGTCGCCGTCGATCGCCACCTGGATCGCGGGCGAGATCTCGAGGTCCTCGCGGGAGCGCCCGCCCTTGGCGAAGCCCGCCTCGAGGTGCTCGCCCCAGGTCTCCTCGAACTTGTCGATCGAGAAGAAGATCGGGATCCAGCCGTCGCAGATCTCGGCGGCCATCTCCACCGACTTGCGCCCGATCGCCCCGACGAACACGGGGATCTCGTTGCGCACCGGGTGGAAGTTGAGCTTGAGCGGCTTGCCCTGGCCCACCGCGCCCGGGGTGTCCGGCGGGAGCGGCAGCGTCCAGTGCTCGCCGTGGTGCTCGAGCTTGTCCTCGCGGGCGATGATCTTGCGGACGATCTCGATGTACTCGCGGGTGCGCCCCCACGGCTTCGAGTACGGCACGCCGTACCAGCCCTCGGAGACCTGCGGCCCCGACGGCCCGAAGCCGAAGATGAAGCGCCCGCCCGAGAGCGCGTCGATCGTCGCGCCCGCCATCGCCGCCGCGGCGGGCGGGCGCGCGGGGACCTGCATGATCGCGGCGCCGAGCTTGATCGTCGTCGTCTGCGGGACGAGCCAGGCCAGCACCGAGACGACGTCGGAGCCGTAGGACTCCGCCACCCACACCGAGTCGAACCCGGCGCGCTCGGCGGCCTGGACGAGCTCGACGGCCTCCTCGCCCCGCGGGCCGATGCCCCAGTAGCCGAGGTTGATCCCTAGCTTCAGCGCCATTACTCGATGTACCCCGAGGCGCGCAGGTAATCCTCGGCCACGGCGGCGGGCTCCTCCTTGTCGACGTCGACGCGCGCGTTCAACTCCTGCATGACCTCCAGCGTCAGGTTCTCCTGCACCTTCTCGATGACCTCGGCGAAGTCCTCGCCGGCCTCCTCCACGATCTCCTCGCGGGCCACGAACATCACGTTGCCCGCGGGCAGCACGCCCTGATCGTCCTCGAGGATCGTGTAGGTGTCGGCGTCGGTGGACAGCTGCGCGTCGGTCGTAAAGAGGATCGAGAGGTCGGCGTCGCCCTCGTCCAGCACCTCGTAGCGGAGCCCGATGTCGACCGGCGTGAACCTCTTGAACTCGAGCCCGTAGTACTCCTGCAGGCCGAGGAGGCAGTCGATCCGCTGGCGGCACTCCGGCGAGCCCGCAAGCACCAGGTCCTGCGAGACGCCCTCGAGGTCGGAGATCGTCTCGAGCCCGAGCTGGTCGGCGGTCTCGGTCAACAGCCCGACCGCGTTCGCGCTCGAGAACGGCGTCGGCGGGAACGCCCGCAGGCCGAGGTCGGCGAAGTCGTCTTGCGACTCCTCGTACGCCTGCTGCGCGTCTCCCGGCACCTCCTCGGGCGGCATCTTGAAGAACGAGGTCAGCGCCGTCGAGGTGTACTCGGGATAGGCGTCGATCTCGCCCTGGCGCAGGGACCGCAGCGCGATCTGCTCCGAGCCGAGGTTCAGGTCCTTCTTGACCGTGTAGCCCGCGGCCTCGAGCGCCTGCGCGTAGATCTCGCCCAGGATGAACTGCTCGGTGAAGTTCTTCGAGCCGACCGTGATCTCGACGTCGGCGTTGTCGGGGTTTGCCTGGATCAGGTTGCCGTTGGCGCCGCCGTCGCCTCCGCCGTCGCCCTCGTCCTCGTCGTCGCCGCAGGCGGCGATCGCGAACGCTAGGACCAGGGTGGAGAACAACAGCAGCAGCGCCTTGCGTGCCCGGCGGGAGTTCATGGTCGCTCCTCTCGTCTCGTTGCCAGGGGCAGCCACTCGGATGCGTCGATCCTAAGCGAACCGCTGGCGGCGCAGGGGCGGGTTACTCAGCCCGCCTCGCGGGCGAGCTCGAGGCCGCGGGGCGTGAGCGCGCGCTGCACGGCGGCGAGCACGAGCTCGAAGGCGAGCGCGAGCAGCGCGACCAGGATCGCGCCCGCCAGCACGCCCTCGTCCCCGTAGACGTTGCGCGCCAGGATGAAGTCCCCGAGCGAGAGCTGGCCCGCGAGCGGGGCGATCGTCGCCGTGGCCACGACGTTGATCGCGGCGGTGCGCACGCCGGTCATGATCGTCGGCGCGGCCAGGGGCAGCTCGACCCGCGCGACGATCCCGAGCTCGCTCATGCCCATCCCGCGCGCCGCCTCGACCGCGGTGCGGTCGACCTGCCGCACCCCGACGAACGCGTTCGTGAGGATCGGCGGGATGCCGAGGATCGCGAGCGCGATCGTCACGTTGAGGAAGCCGGTGCCCACGTACGCGACGAGGAACGCGATCAGGGCGAGCTCGGGGATGGCGCGCCCCGCGTTGCCGATCGCGACCGCCAGGAACTCGCCGCGGCCGCGGTGCCCCAGGTACAGCCCCAGCGGCAGGGCGACCGCGAGCGACACCGCGAGCCCCGCGAAGGTGAGCTCGAGGTGGTCGAGGGTGAGCTCGCCGACCTGCCCCAGGCCGCCGACCTCCGCGCCACCGCCCAGCGACTCGCGCGGGTTGAAGATGAAGTCGATCGCGCCGCCGACGGCGTCGAGGAAGGCGAGCGGCAGGCTCACGGCACGGCCCCCCGGACGCGGCGCACGAGCGAGGCGAAGCGGGCGCCCTCGCGGCTGCGGCGCTCCGCCGCGAGCCGCCACGGGACCAGGCGCCGCTGGAGCAGCACGAGCAGCAGGTCGAAGGCGATCGCCATCGCGATCGCGATCCCGCCCGCGATCGCGACGCCCGTGCGGAACGTGATGTTCGACCCCGCGATCAGCTCGGAGCCCAGCCCGCCGCCGCCCGCGAACACGGCGAGCGTCGCGATCGCCACCGTGGAGACGGTCGCGATGCGCACGCCGGCGATGATCTCGGGCAGCGCGAGCGGCAGCTCCACGCGCCAGGTGAGCTGGCGCTCCGTCATCCCCATCCCCCGCCCCGCGTCCTTGGCGGCGGCCGGCACGTTCGCGAGGCCCGCCATCACGTTGCGGTAGATGATCTGCAGGTTGTAGGCGGTGAGCGCGATGATCGCCGTGTCGGCGCCGCGGCCGGTGATCGGCAGCAGCAGGAAGAAGAAGGCCAGGCTGGGGATCGTGTAGAGCACCCCGGTGAGCCCGAGGAACGGCGGCACGAGCCACCGCCGGCGGTGCGAGAGGAGCGCCATCGCGAAGGCGAGCGCGAAGCCGAGCGCGACCGAGACGACGACGAGCACGAGGTGCTCGAGCGTGGGCGTCACGTAGCGGTCGAGGTTGTCGAGCGCCCAGTCCAGGCAGAAGGCGCCGTTCTCGCGGATGCAGTCGGACTCGGAGCGGTCCCGGAAGAACGAGGGGTCGAGCTGCGCGACGAGCGCCGTCACGCCCCGGAGGCCCCCGGCGCCCGGTCGACCGCCCCGTGCTCGTCCGTGCGCGCCTCGCCGGAGCCCAGAAAGTCGGAAATCACGTCCACCGAAAGCACCCCGGCGATCCGCCCCTGCCCGTCGACCACCGGCGCGTAGCGGCTCTCCGCCTGCAGCAGGTCGGAGAGCGCGTCGCGCAGGATGTCCGAGACGTCGATCAGCGGCTCGGGGGAGCTGTCGGGCACCCGGGGCACGAGCTCCTGGCGGAGGTCCGACTCCGAGAGCCAGCCGAGCGGGCGGCGCTCGGAGTCGACGAGCAGCGCGTGGGGCACCTCGGCGCCCGCGAGCTTCGCGCGCACCTCGGCCGTCGGCTGGCCGACGTAGGCGAGCGGCGCCTCCCAGAGGTCCAGGTCCCCGACGCGCAGGAGCGCGAGCCGCTTGAGCGCCCGGTCCGCGCCCACGAAGTCCTCGACGAAGCCGTCGGCGGGCTCCATGAGGAGCTCCGCGGGCGTCGCGTACTGGGCGAGGCGCCCGCCGGTGCGCAGCACCGCGACGCGGTCGCCCATCTTGATCGCCTCGTCGATGTCGTGGGTGACGAAGAGGATCGTCTTGCGCACCTCGGCCTGCAGGCGCAGAAGCTCGTTCTGCAGCCGCTCGCGGTTGATCGGGTCGACCGCGCCGAAGGGCTCGTCCATGAGCAACACGCCCGGGTTGGCCGCGAGGGCGCGGGCGACGCCGACGCGCTGCTGCTGGCCGCCGGAGAGCTGCGCGGGATAGCGGTCGCGCATCTCGGGGTCGAGGCGGATGAGCTCGATGAGCTCGTCGACGCGCGCCTCGATGCGCTCCCGGTCCCAGCCCAGAAGGCGCGGCACGGTGGCGATGTTCTCCGCGATCGTGCGGTGCGGGAAGAGGCCGGTCTGCTGGATCACGTAGCCGATCTCCCGCCGCAGCTCGGCCGGGTCGCGCTCGCGCACGGAGCGCCCGCCGACCAGCACGTCGCCCGAGGTGAGCTCGACCATGCGGTTCACCAGGCGCATCGCCGTCGTCTTCCCGCAGCCGGAGGGCCCGACGAGCACGCAGATCTCCCCGGCGTTCACGTCCAGGGTGAGCTCGTCCACGGCCGGCCGCGACGCGCCCGGGTACACCTTCGTCGCGGCGCGGTAGGACACCGGGAGGGCCGTCGCCTCGCTCGCCTCGCCCCTGTCGGTAGCCGCCGGCACTCGCCGCGATCGTATAGCGGGTACACCACTGCTAACAATGGCGGCGATGGAGGCTTCTCACCCGAGGGGGTTGTCGAGCGCGGAGGCCGCGCGACGCCTCGAGCAGCTCGGCGAGCCCGAGCCACCGAGCAGCCGCTCGGTCGCGTCGATCGTCGCGGGGAACGTCTTCACGCTCTTCAACGCGATCATCGGAGCCTTCTTCATCCTGATCATCTCGCTCGGCCTGTGGGCGGACGCGATCTTCGGGTTCATCGCCGCCCTCAACTCCTACATCGGCATCCGCCAGGAGCTCAAGGCGAAGCGGACGCTGGACGAGCTCGCCCTGCTCGTCGCGCCCCGTGCCCAGGTGATCCGCGACGGCGCGCCCGTCGAGCTGCGCGCCGAGGAGGTCGTCCCCGGGGACGTCGTGCGCGTCGAGCCCGGCGACCAGCTCGTCGCGGACGGCCACGTGATCGACTCGCGCGGGCTCACGCTCGACGAGTCGATGCTCACCGGCGAGTCCGACGGCATCCGCAAACGGCGCGGGGACCGGGTGCTCTCCGGCTCGTTCTGCCTGGCGGGCTCCGGTTACTACGAGGTCGACGCGGTGCGCGAGGACAGCCACGCGGCGAAGGTCGCGGGCGAGGCGCGCGCCTTCCGCCACCCGCCCTCGCCGCTGCAGGAGGAGGTCAACCGGATCATCTGGGCGACGACCATCGTGCTCGTGCCGCTCGGGGTCCTCGTCCTGCTCGCCCTCTCGGCCCGCAGCACGCCGCTCCAGGAGGCAGCGCAGACGGCGACGGCCGGGCTCGTGACGCTGATCCCCGAGGGGCTCGTCCTGCTGATGAGCGTGACGCTCGCGGTGGCGGCCGTGCGCCTGGCCCGGATGAACACGCTGGTCCAGCAGATGGCGGCCACCGAGGCGCTCGCCGCGGTCGACACGATCTGCGTCGACAAGACGGGCACGCTCACCGACGGCGAGCTCGAGCTGGTCGAGATCGTCCCGGCCGACCCGGCCCGGGCGGGCGAGACCGAGCGGGCGCTCGCGCGCTTCGCCCACTCGATGGGCGAGCGCAACCGCACGCTGCAGGTGATCGCCGACCGCTTCCCGGGCCGCCCCGAGCCCGTGCGCGCGGAGGTGCCGTTCTCGTCGGCCTGGAAGTGGAGCGGCCTGGTGCTCGACGGCGACGGCGGGCCGCGCAGCTACGTGATGGGCGCGCCCGACATCCTCACCGGCACCGGCGCGCTCACGCTGCCCCCGGCGCTCGCCGAGGCGCTCGAGGAGCACCCCGCCGCGGGCCGGCGGGTGGTCGCCTTCGCCGAGGCGCGCGAGCCCCTGCC
>PKER01000181.1 GCA_002919115.1 bacterium | reverse complement strand
GACCTCTCGTCGTCGACGACCTCGGCGTCCACGACCTCCTCGTCGCCGCCCCCGTTCTGCGAGCCGCTCGCGCCGCCCGCGCTCGCGGCCTGCTGCTGGGCGGCCTCGTAGATCTGCTGCGAGACCTTGTGGAAGGCGGCCTGCAGGGCGTCGGTCTTCGCCTTGATCGTGGCGACGTCGTCCGAGCTCAGGTTGTCGCGGACGTCCTTGATCGCCTTCTCGATCTCCTCCTTGGCGGAGGCGTCGACCTGGTCGCCCAGCTCCTTGAGCTGCTTCTCGGCGGAGTAGGCGGCGTTCTCGGCGACGTTGCGCGCCTCGGCGAGCTCGCGCTGGCGGCGGTCCTCCTCGGCGTGCGCCTCGGCGTCCTTGATCATCCGCTCGACCTCGGCCTCGTCCAGGCCCGAGCCGCCCTTGATCTCGATCTTCTGCTCCTTGCCCGTGCCCAGGTCCTTGGCGGACACGTTGAGGATGCCGTTCGCGTCGATGTCAAACGTGACCTCGATCTGCGGCACGCCGCGCGGCGCCGGCGGGATGCCGGTGAGCTGGAACTTGCCGAGCGACTTGTTGTAGGCGGCCATCTCGCGCTCGCCCTGCAGGACGTGGATCTCCACCGACGGCTGGTTGTCCTCCGCCGTCGAGAAGATCTCCGACTTGCGGGTCGGGATGGTCGTGTTGCGCTCGATCAGCTTGGTCATCACGCCGCCCTTGGTCTCGATGCCGAGCGTGAGCGGGGTGACGTCGAGCAGGAGCACGTCCTTCACGTCGCCCGCCAGCACGCCGGCCTGGATCGCGGCGCCCACGGCGACGACCTCATCCGGGTTCACGCCCTGGTGCGGGTCGCGGCCGGTGAGCTCCTTGACCTTCTCCTGGACCGCGGGCATGCGGGTCATGCCGCCGACGAGCACGACGTGGTCGATCTGCGGAGCGCCGGCGTCCGAGATCGCCTGCTGGACAGGCGAGACGACGCGGTCGAGCAGGTCCGCGGTGAGCTCGTTGAGCTTCGCCCGCGTGAGCCGCATGTCGAGGTGCTTCGGCTGGTTGTCGATCGCCGTGATGAACGGGATGCTGATCTGCGTCTCCTGGGCGCTCGACAGCTCAATCTTGGCCTTTTCCGCGGCCTCGTAGAGGCGCTGCAGGGAGTTCTTGTCCTGGCCGAGGTCGACGCCCTGGTCGCGCTTGAACTCCTCGATCATCCACTCGACGATCGCCTTGTCCCAGTTGTCGCCGCCGAGGTGGTTGTCGCCGGCGGTCGCCTTCACCTCGAAGACGCCGTCGCCGATCTCGAGGATCGACACGTCGAAGGTGCCGCCGCCGAGGTCGAAGACGAGGATCGTCTGGTCGGTGGCCTCCTTGTCGAGGCCGTAGGCCAGGGCAGCGGCCGTCGGCTCGTTGATGATGCGCTTGACCTCGAGGCCGGCGATCTTGCCGGCGTCCTTGGTCGCCTGGCGCTGGTCGTCGTTGAAGTACGCCGGGACCGTGATCACGGCGGAGTCGACCGTCTCGCCGAGGCGCGCCTCGGCGTCGGCCTTCAGCTTCTGCAGGATCATCGCCGAGATCTCCGGCGGCGAGTACTGCTTGTCGCGCACCTCGACGCGCACGTCGCCCTTCGGACCGGGGACGACGTGGTACGGGACGATCGTCTCCTCCTCCTTGACCTCGGTCGCCTTGCGGCCCATGAACCGCTTGATCGAGAAGATCGTGTTCTCGGGGTTCATGACCGCCTGGCGCTTGGCGACGGTGCCCACGAGGCGCTCGCCGCCCTCGGTGAAGGCGACCACGGACGGGGTGGTGCGCCCGCCCTCGGCGTTCTCCAGCACCGTCGGCTCACCGCCCTCCATGACGGCGACACACGAGTTCGTGGTCCCCAAGTCGATGCCGATTGTCTTGCCCACTAGCTCTCAGCTCCTATTCACGCAAGTTTTCTCAAGAAATCTGAGTCTGAGGGTAGCAGATATATGACGCCTGTTTCGCGCACGCCAAAGCGGCGACGCGGATGCGTCGCCGGGGCGCTCGCGGCCGCTCGGGCGGCTCGCCTAGTTGGTCTGCTGGTCGCCCTCGTCGGCGCCCGCGCTGCTCCCGCAGGAGCCGGGCGCGGGCTTGCGCGCCGTGGAGGTGTCGACGAGCGGGCCGTCACCGTCGCCGAGCTGGCCGGCGTAGGCGGCGACGAACGCGGCCACCTCCTTGGCGTTCTCGCCGGTGAGGATGCGCGCGGGCATGCGGCCGTTGCCGAACCCGCAGACCACGGCGGTGAGGACGCGGGCGTAGTTGCCCTCGTAGTCGCCGTTGCCGCCGGGCGCCAGGCGATCGTCGAGGTCGGGGCCGACGACCCCGTCGGTGCCGGCGGCGGCCAGCGTGTGGCAGGTGCCGCAGTTCGCCTGGAAGAGCTCCTTGGTGCCCTCATCGCGCTCGGCGACCGCAACGCGGCCGTCCTCGACTCCGCTGGAGTCGCTGATCACGGCGAACGGGATGACGACGACGCAGACCGCCGCGACGATGCAGAAGATGACGAAAAGGCGCTTGCTCATTCCGAGATCTCAGCCTCCGGGGGGTCGTTGCGCCCGCGAAGGCGCCGCGGATACTACCCGCTAGCTCACGAAAGTCGCGGCAGCGCGGGCCCCGGGCGCGGAAAAAGGCGGGCGCCCCTGCGCGCCCGCCCTCCGCGTTTGCCTTCCTGCCTGTGTACCTGAGGCGCGCTCGTCAGCGGATCCGCAGACGGCTGACGACGCCGCCGTGGTCGCTCGGCCAGAGCCCCGTGTTGGTGCGCAGCGCGGGGTCGGCGCCGGTGAGCGTCGCGCCCAGCTTCTGGACCTTCCCCTTGGCGAGCACGTGGTCGATGCGCGAGCCGAAGTCGACCGTGTCGTTGAGGAGGTCGTCGGCATGGCAGCACGTATTCACCGTGACGCCGAGGTCCTTGAAGCCGGCGTTCGCCACGACCTGGAAGGCGGCGGCGTTCTCAGTCGGCGGGATGCCCTCCACCTCCTGAACGCTCGGATCGTCCGGATCCGAGTTGAGGTCGCCGACGAGGATCACCGGGACCTTGCCGTTGCTGCGGATGAAGCCCTTGTTCACGAGCTCCTCCGCCTGGTTGCGGCGGAAGAACGCGGCGAACGCCTCGAAGTGGGTGGTGACGAAGCGGAACTTCTTCGCGTTCTTCTTCTTGCCCTTGGTCAGGTCGACCGCCGCCCAGCCGCGGGTGACGTCGATCTGGCCGACCGCCGAGGGCGCGGGCAGCAGGCTGGCGTAGTGGCCGCCACGCCTGTTCGAGACCTTCAGGTTCTTCTTGACCAGGATCACGTCGCGCATCGTGAGCCTGCCGTCGAACTCGGGGCTGCCGTCGGCGTCGCGGTCGATCGGCAGCTCGAGGTCGGCCTCCGCCTGGACCCGAGCGACCTTGTACTTGAGGCCCCGCTTCTGAAGCTGGGTCTGCAGCACCTCGAGGTAGTCGATGACCACCTCGGTGGCCGGGGTCGGGTTCGGGGTCACGGAGTCGAGCGGGCCGCGGCGCCAGAGGGCGACCTCCTGCAGCCCGATCGCGTCGGGCTTGGCGCGCGCGATCTCATCCGCGAGCAGCTCGGCGCGGCCGCGGAAGTTGGTCCCGAAGATCGAGTCGTCGTAGATCTTGCCGGCCGCGATGAACATGGACTGCTGGTCCGGCGCGAGCAGCGCCGGGACGAGGTCGGCGCCGAGGTAGACGTTGCGCGCCATGACCTTGACGTTCTTTGGCTTGGCGCTCGCGACGGCGGGCGTGATCAGGCCGCCGATGCCGATGGCGGCGACGAGCGCCAAGGCGATCCCGCCTACTCGCCGGCGGGCGCTCCGGAAATGTGCGTGCACTGCGTGACTCCTTCCCAGTGACATGGCAGTGGTTGGGTGATTGGTCGGCGGGCCTGAAACATCCCTGTCCCCCGCCGCACAGTCTCTCTCGGCCACCGAGCTTGCCGACGCCGGCGGCCCGGCGCATCCGTATTAACCCGCAGTCGCCTTTGCGCCCGCCGACCCGTCGCCGCCGCGCGCGTGCGCGAGGCCGCGCCGGAAGAGGCACATCCGCCGCAGGCCGCACCCCTCGCAGCGCGGCCGGGTCGGCCGGCACAGGCGCCGCCCGTGCGTGATCAGGTTGATGTGGAACTCGTAGGCGTCCTCGGGCGGCGTGATCGCGAGCATCTCGTCGTGGGCCTCGTCGAACGAGGCGCGCGGGTGGAAGAGCCCGAGCCGGCCGCCCACCCGGTAGACGTGCGTGTCCACGGGGATCTCCGGGCGGCCGAGCGCGAAGATCATCACGCAGGCGGCGGTCTTGCGGCCGACGCCGGGCAGGCCCGTGAGGAACTCCATCGCCTCGTCGCGGGGGGCGTCCGCGAGCCAGTCGAGGCTGATCGGGTCCCCGAGCTCGCGCAGCACGGCCTGGATGCGCGGCGCCTTGGTGGGCGCGAGGCCGCCGGGCCGGATCGCCTCCTCGACCTCCTCGGTGGGCGCGTCGCGCACCTCCTCCCAGGAGCCGAAGGCGGCGCGCAGGCCGGCGTAGGCGACGTCGCGGTTCGCGTCGGAGGTGTTCTGCGAGAGGATCGTGAGCACGAGCTCGTGCACCGGGTCGCCGTGCGGCTCGTGCGTCGGCGTGCCGTACATCTCGCGCAGGCGATCGCGGATCGCGAGCACGCGACTCCGGCTCGGTCGCCGCCACTCCTTGCGTCGCTTGCTCGGCACGGCGCCAGGATAGGGTCCGCACGTGGACCCCAGGGGTGGGCTCGACGAGACGAGGGTCGACGTGGACGGCGTCGGGATCTTCGTGCGCCGCCGCGCCGGGGACGGCGTGCCCGCGGTCTTCATCCACGGCAACCCGACCAACAGCGACGACTGGCTGCCGTTCCTGCGCGCGCACCGGGGCCCCGCGATCGCCTTCGACCTGCCCGGCTTCGGCCGCTCGGACCGGCCCGACCCGGCGCGCTTCGACTACAGCATGTGGGCCTACGCCCGCTTCACGGAGCGCGCCCTCGCCGTGCTGGGCGTGGACCGCTACGCGCTGGTGATCCACGACTGGGGCGCCGTCGGCCTGCTCGCGGCGCTGCGGGACCCGGAGCGCGTCGAGCGCCTGGTCGCCTTCAACCACGTGCCTTTCGGGGTGGGCTACCGCTGGCACTGGATCGCGCGCTGGTTCTGGCGCCGCCGGGGCGCAGGCGAGCTCTTCAACGCGCTCACGACACGCGCGGCCGCCGGGCTCGTGCTGCGCCAGGCGCGGCCGGGCTGGCGGGCGATGCCGCGCGCGTTCCTGGACTCGTTCTGGCCGCATTGGGACGCGGGCACGAAGCGCGCCGTGCTGCGCCTCTACCGCTCGGCCGGCCCCGAAGCGCTCGCGGCGGCCGGCGAGGGGCTCGAGCGGCTCACCTGCCCGGCGCTGCTGCTGTGGGCCCAGCGCGACCCCTACATCCCCCCGGTCTACGGGCGGCGCCTGGCGGCGCGCCTGCCGAACGCCTGCCTCGAGGAGGTCCCCGGCGCGGGGCACTGGGCGTGGCTGGACCGACCCGAGCTCGTGGCGCGGGTGGCCGCGGAATTGGGAGGGGCCGGGGCGGATCGTTAGCGTCGCCTTAGAATCCGCGGGCAGTGGCGCGCCTCGCAACCACAATCCGTGACCTGGCGCCGCGGGGGTGGGGAGACGCTGCGCTTCAGTTCTTCCTCTTCTTCCTCGCCTACAACGGCTACCAGGTGGTGCGCGGGCTCGCGGAGGGCCGCAAGGAGCTCGCGTTCGCGAACGCCGAGCGCCTGATCGACCTGGAGCGCGCGCTCGGGACCTTCTTCGAGCCTGGCCTGCAGACGTGGCTGCTCGACCACGCGACCTGGGTGGTCGACGCGGCGAACTTCATGTACCTGAACTCGCACTTCGTGATCACCACGGGCTTTCTGGCCTGGCTCTACCTGTACCGCAACGACAGCTTCTACTTCGTGCGGAACATGTTCATGGTCGCGATGGCGCTCGCGCTCGTGATCTACGCGGCCTTCCCGGCGGCGCCGCCGCGGCTCATGCCCGAGTTCGGGTTCACCGACACGATCGCCGCGTTCACGGGCCAGGCCCAGGACTCCGACACCGTGGGCCTGCTCGTGAACCAGTACGCGGCGGTGCCGAGCATGCACATCGCGTTCTCGCTGATGATCGGCGTGCCCGGCGTGGCGCTCACGCGCAACCGGCTCGCCCGGGCGTGGTGGGCCGCCTACCCGTTCATCGTGTTCAGCGTCATCGTCATCACCGGCAACCACTTCTGGCTCGACGCGGCGGCCGGCGTGGCGGTCGCGGCGGTCGCCGCCACCGCCGCGGCCCAGCTCGCCCG